>JAQXLO010000204.1 GCA_029012165.1 Oscillospiraceae bacterium
ATTGCCCGAGCCATTGTGCAAGGCATCACCGATTATTTTCAAATCCCGTTCATCGACCGGGAAAACAATCGAATCGGTCGGGTGAACTTATCGAGCGGCTCCTTAAACGTACGGGACGCTCCGGCGCCTGACGCCAAAATTATCGGCAATTTGCAAAACGGCGATGTGGTGCTGATCCTGCGCACCCTGCCGGAATGGCTGTATATTCTGAACAACGATGCCGCAGGATATGTGAAACGGGAGTACATTACGCCTCTTCCATAACCTCCGAGAAATACTTGCCGCAGGCGGCAATGTAGGCGAGCATGGCACTCTTCAGCGCCGCCGGAAGACTGACCAGAGAGTGGAATGTCTCAAAGGACAGCACGCCATCATACCCGATGTCACGAAGTCCCGCCAGAAAGCCGTCCCAATCCGTCACGTAGTATCTTCCCCTGGAATAGGCATAGGGCTGCATATGCAGATCGGATCGACCGTCATTGTCGTGGATATGCAGTGTTTTCAGCCGCTTGCCGAGAATGTTCAGGGAACGGCGCTGATTCTTGCCAAGGAGCGTTGCATGACCAACGTCGTAGCAGAAGCCGAAGATTTCTTCTCCCGCCACAGCGTTCAAGGCGTCGATATAGTCAGCCGCTTCCCGGAAATCCGAGCAGACTGCTTCGTCGATATGCCCGGTTTTGCCGTTGAACATATTTTCCAGACAGATGCACACGCCGTACTGCTTTGCGGCGGGGATCAGCTTTGTATAAAATTCCATATTCAGCGCTCTTTCCTCTGCGGCAGAACCCTCCCAAATGATGGGATGCACGATCAGATAGGGGCACTCAAACAGCGCACAGACCGCCATACATTTTATAATGCAATCCACGATCGCCGTATTCGCCGCAGCATTGCCGTCCACATACACCGGGAAAGGTGCGTGCATCTGTCCGTACCGCACACCAATGCGATCGGCCGCCTGCTTTTGGGGACGGTAATAGTCCAGTATTTTTTCCACCGGCTGGGAAAAGAACGGGTTCTCCCCCTTTTCCGCCAGAGCGCCGATGCGAAGCTTGGTGTCAATGTTGAAATCCACGCAGTCAAATCCGGCATCCTTGATCATTTGCAAGCCGGTTTCATAATTGCTGTCGTCGTAAATATACCCGGACTGTACGCCAATGCGCATAAAAACACTTCCTTTTTTGTTTTCCCCATAGTACCACAGAAGAACCAAAATTGCAACAAGAATTACGCATTGCAACGCAAAGAAACCTGTGCTATACTATGAAAAAAGGAGGCTGTAATATGATTAAACACATTGTTTTGTGGAAGTTTCTGGATGAGGCGGAAGGACACACCAAGGAGGAAAACATGGATATTGTCCGGGAGCGTCTGACTGCGCTGCTGCCTATTATCCCGCTGATCCGCTCTTTTGAGATCGGCAAGGATATCCTGCATTCCGACATGAGCTACGACATGGCGCTGATCATGACCTTTGATTCCATGGAGGATCTGGCCGCATACAAGGTACATCCCGAGCATCAGAAAGTTTCCGAGTATGTCAAGAAAGTGCGCTGTGGACGTGTTTCGACAGATTTTGTAATATAAGGCTTGAAAAAAGTTGAATCATGTGGTATGATAAAGTGTAAATCTTAAAGGGAAACGGTGATACAATGTCAGGACACAATAAATGGAGCACTATCAAGCGCAAAAAAGAAAAGACAGATGGTGCAAAAGCAAAAGTATTCACGAAAATGGGTCGAGAGATTGCCGTGGCTGTCAAGCAGGGCGGCCCTGATCCTGCCAACAACTCCAAGCTCAAGGACTGCATTGCCAAGGCAAAAGCGGCAAACGTCCCCAACGACAACATCGAGCGCATTATCAAAAAGGCGGCCGGTGCCGATGACGGCAAGGAATATGAAGCCATCGTCTATGAGGGCTACGGTCCCTCCGGGATTGCCGTTATCGTGGAAACACTGACGGACAACCGCAACCGCACCGCAGGTGACATCCGCCACTACTTCGACAAATACGGCGGAAACATGGGTCAGAGCGGCTGTGTTTCTTTCATGTTTACCCGTCAGGGTGTGCTGGTGGTCGAAGCCGAGGATGTGGACGAGGATAAGCTCATGGAGGATGCCCTCGAGGCAGGCGCTTCCGACTTCCTGACGGACGAGGAAGATGTCTATGTCATCCGCACAGAGCCCAACGATCTCGGCGCCGTCCGTGACGATCTTGACGCCAAGGGATACAAATTCATCTCCGCAGAGGTCGAATATATCCCCTCTACATACACCCGTTTGGAGAACGAAGAGGATATCAAGAACATGACCAAAATGCTGGAAATGTTCGAGGATAACGACGACATTCAGGACGTCTGGCACAACTGGGAAAACGAGGACGAGGCATAAGCGTCCATTTACTGCATTATCTTGTCGGATAATGCAGTTTTTTGTTTTGCGCTATCGACAAGCGCAGAACTGTGTGCTATAATGATGGCATTAATTCAATGAACGAGGTGATTCCCATGTGTAAAAAGTTAGGCGTTGCCATTATCGGCTGCGGAAACATTTCCGGCTCTCACATCCCCGCCTACCTGAAACTGGACACGGTGGAGGTTCGGTATTTTTGCGACATTATCCCGGAACGTGCCGACAGAGCCGTTCAAAAATACGGCTGCGGACAGGCCGTGTATAACTACAAGGAACTGCTGAACAAAGACGACATCCACATCGTCTCCGTCTGCACGCACAACGATACCCATGCACAGATCTCCATCGACTTCATGCGTGCCGGCAAAGATGTTCTGTGTGAAAAGCCTGCCGCTCGTGTACTGTCCGAAGCGCTGGAAATGCAGAAGGTTTCCCACGAAACCGGTCGCCTGCTCTCCATCGGCGTGGTTAATCGCTTCACGAGCAATGTGGAACGTGTGCGCAAGCTGATTGCGGACGGCGAACTGGGTGAAGTATACCACACCTACGTCAGCTTCCGTGCCCACCGCTCCATCCCCGGTCTCGGCGGGGACTTTACCACAAAATCCGTCTCCGGCGGCGGTGTTCTGATCGACTGGGGTGTACACTATCTTGACCTGACCCTGTACTGTCTCGGCGATCCCACCCCTCTCACCTGCTCGGGCGAAGCGTTCTGCAAGCTGGGTAAGGATATGAAAAACTACGTTTGTACCGGTATGTGGGCTTCCGACACGGTAAATCTCGAAAGCGGCACCTACGATGTGGACGATTTCGTCTCCGGCTTCGTGCGCACCAGCGGCGCCTCCATCTCCTTCAACGGCGCATGGGCACAGAACATCGGCAAGAGTGAATGCTTCGTGGATTTCATCGGCACAAAAGCCGGTATCCGTCTGGACTACGGCGGGAAGTTTACCATCTACGGCACCAAAGGCGATATGCTCACCGAAACCATTCCCGACTATGCATCCAAGGGCTTTGACTACGAGGGTGAGGTACATTCCTTTGTGCAGTCTGTTTTGACTCGCAAGCCCAATCAGGCCTGTATCGACAACGCCGTCATCACCTCCAAGCTGATGGATGCGCTGTACCGTTCCTCCGAGGAACACAGGGAAATCGTACTGTAAACCGGAATGTAGCGAAAGGGAGAAGCTGTTCGCCTCTCCCTTTCTGTTTGAATATTTCAACCGAGGAGATGCATGAAAGATGAGAATTGTGAAAGCCTTTTTCTCCATCTTTGCCGCACTGTTTCTGATCATACCCGTTTTGCGTCAAAATGCGGAACACCTGCCCGCGGATATCGAGGCGCAAAAGGCGCATATCGCCGCACTGGAAACCACCTATGCCAACGGTGAGATTGCTCCCGTGGATGAGGCGGCGTTTTTCGACGGGGATCTGCAAGCTGTTCTGGACAGCGGCATTCACTTCGACAAACTCTCTTTTTTGGGCACACACAACAGCTACGAGACCCGTTCCGTCCCCGCCTACATCCAATTCTGCAATGCCGTTTCCAATTTAGCGCCAACCCTGCTTCCCGCAGGCACGGGAACCCTCGATCAGGAACCGCTGACCGATCAGCTCAACAGCGGCATCCGCAGCTTTGAACTGGATGTGGAAGCAGCCAAATCGGACGACGGCACCGTCTTTCGCTGTATGCACAATCCACCCATGACCATGACCACAAGCTGCTATGACTTTGCACTGGCACTGCAGGAGATCGTTATGTGGTCGGACAACAATCCCGGTCACCTGCCCATCACCATTTTGATCGAGCCGAAAAAGATGGTTTTGCCCATGGGTTCTTTGCGTGATTTCCGCATTGCACAGGCCAAGGAAATGGACAAGTGCCTGCGGGAGAATTTGGGCGACAAACTATTCACACCTGCCGATATGCTGCGAGGCTACGAAAGCTTTGCTCAGATGCGGCAGGCGGATGACTGGTGCGAAGCGAAGGAGCTTTTAGGAAAAGTTCTTGTTTTACTGCATCAGAAAAACTCCGTTACCAAGGATTACATCGCCTTGGATCCCACGATCCGCACACAGACCATGTTCCCCATGCTGCGCATCAAAGATATGCAGCAGGACTGCGCCTCATTCATCCTCGAAAACGACCCGAAAAAAGTGTTGTCCGTTAAGGACGACGCAAAGCAAGCGCACGTCATCGTTCGCACAAGAGTGGATGTTCATCCCCTGTACAGTGCAGAGCGTCTGGAACAAGCCTTTGCCTGCGGGGCACAGATTCAATCCACGGATTTTCCTCTGCGCAAAACGATGTCTGCGGACGAGTACTATGTGGCATTCCCCGGCAACAAAACCGTTCGTAACGCAGAATAACCAAGGTGAAGAACCATGCTTTTCCATAACATTCCTCTGATCTTGATCGCTTCCGCCGTATTGCCTGCAATTTTCCTGCTGGTCAAGATTTATAAAGCGGATAAGCTGGACAAGGAGCCAAAGGGTCTGCTCGTGTCTCTCGTTCTGTACGGCATTCTGTCCACGGGCATTGCCATCGCTGTCGAACGCATCGGCAGTCTGCTCCTTGTCCGTTCTTTTCCCGAAGACTCTTTATACTACAATATCATCCTGTATTTAGGCATTGTTGCCTTCGGCGAGGAAGGAGCAAAGTATATTTTGCTCAAAAAGCGCACATGGAACTCCATGTTCTTCAACTGCCAGTTTGACGGCGTGGTCTACGCCGTGTATGTTTCCCTCGGCTTTGCCCTGTGGGAAAACATCGGCTATGTCACCATGTACGGCTTCTCTACCGCTATGGTTCGTGCCGTCACCGCAGTGCCGGGACACGCCTGCTTCGGTGTGTTCATGGGCACATGGTATGGCATTGCCAAACGGTATGAGGGACAGCGAAAGTATCGAAAGTCAGCACTTTGCCGCACGCTTGCCCTGCTCTTGCCGGCGTTGACCCACGGATTCTACGACTTTGCCGCCACGGATGAAAGACTGCACAAATTCTTTGCAATTTATATTTTGATCATGTTCCTGATCGCCTATCGTCTTGTGAAGCACATTTCCGAACATGACCAATATATCGCACAGCCAAATTTCCCATTTGTATAGTGAACGATTCATGCGGCACGTGCAGATAAAGGAGAGAGGAAAATGGTTAATGCCAACAGTTTTTGCGGCAGCACCGACAGCGAGATCTTGGAAAAAGCGATACAGAACCGGCAGGAGGACGGCATAGTTCTCATTCCGCCTCGTGAAGCTTCCCTTGACCCCCAGAGAAAGTATTGGCTGCTTGACCGTGCCATCCTGCTGCCCGAAAACACAACGGTCATTTTGCAGAATTGCAAGCTGAAGCTGTCCGACCGGTGCAGGGACAACTTTTTCCGTTCCGCAAACTGCGGATTCGGTTTCCCGGATCCTGCGCCCATTCAGAACATTCATATTCGCGGAGATGGACTTTGCACTCTTGAAGGTGCGGATCGCCCACGAGCAACCGGCGACGGCTCCAAACGCATCCACGACCCCTGTCCCCATTTGGCGCAGGACATCTGCCGCATAAAAGCAGACTGGGTGCCTGCGGAATGTTCGGCATCGGGCAATTTGGATTTTTGGGATATACACGCACATTCTTACGGAACCGATGCCGGTAAAGAAGGTGAGTCCCAGTACGGCGATTGGCGAGGCATCGGCATACTCTTTGCCAATGTCGAGAATTTCTCCATCCAAAATATTCGTATTGTCAACTCCCACGGCTGGGGAATCTCTCTGGAGGCGTGTACTTTCGGCAATTTGCGGGATATTACCTTCGACGCCCAGATGTCCAAAGAGATCGACGGGATGCGGATGAATATGGAAAATCAGGACGGAAGTGATATTCGCAACGGCTGTCACCACATCACCCTTTCCGATATATTCGGTCAAACAGGCGATGATGTGATTGCGCTCACCGCCTATGCCCCTGACAACCAACCGTTCCTCGAAGGCGGTTCCCTGC
>JAQXLO010000205.1 GCA_029012165.1 Oscillospiraceae bacterium
GTCGTAGCTGCGGCGCAAGATCGCCTGCACCTTTGCCATGAGCACACTGCCGTCAAAGGGCTTGGCGATGAAGTCATCGGCGCCCATATGCATCGCCGTGACGATGTTCATATTGTCCGAGGCGGAGGAGATGAACACGATGGGCACGTTGGATATTTTGCGGATCTCACTGCACCAGTGGTAGCCATTGAAAAAGGGCAGACCGATATCCAACAGCACGATGTGCGGCTGAAAGGCAGCAAACTCCTGTGTCACTGCCCGCAGATCCTCGCACACCCGCACCTCCATCGCCCAGCTTTGCGCCAGCGCCTGCACGGCGGATGCAATGCCCGCATCATCCTCCACAAGATACAGCTTGTACATCAGGCTCCTCCCCTCTTTTCGAGCTGTTTGGCATAGGCGAGCGTTTGCTTTAAGGCATTTTGTTTGTCTACGCCCGCCAGCCGAAGCTTATGCGCATAGGCAAGCACCGCCGAAAACATCGGCGACGGTGCAAGTCCCGCTTCAATCAAATCCCGTCCCATGACATAGGGACGTTTCATATATTCTTTGAAAAGTTCAAGACGCTCGTGCAGGAACGCTTCAGACGCCGTCGTCTGCGGCAATTTGCCCAGTCCGTCCGCCAGCGCCAAATACACAAGCGCTTCGGGGTCAACCGAGGCGTCGAACAGCCGATTCGTCGCCTTGATCGAAGCGCCGTCCGCCGCCATTTTGTTCGGTTTCATGTGGTACTCGGTGAGATTGCGTACATACTGCATCGGTAGATGTGCGTCGGTCAGCCGTCTGACAAATGCCTCGGCAAGCGGCAGTCCGCTCGTTTCGTGTCCCAAGGCATGTATCACGCCGCCGATCTTTTCCGTACAGACCGCTTTGCCGAAATCGTGGCACAGTGCCGAAAGCATAAACGCAAGCGGCTCACGCACCCTGTCCCGAAAGCTCGCCGCCGCATCGAGAACCATCATCGTATGCGTCCAGACGTCCCCCTCGGCATGGTGTTCGGGCGGCTGTTCCACGCCGATGAGCGCCTGCAGTTCCGGGAACCAATCCCCGAGTTTATCCACATCCCGCAGGAATGTAAAAAAAACCGAGGGCTTGTCCGCCTTGCACAGCGCCTTTTTCACTTCGTCCATGACCCGCTCCCTCGCCAGATGCCGCAGGGACATTTTTCGGCACAGCGCCGCCGTTTCCGGCGCCACGGAAAAGCCGAACCGGGCGGCAAACTGCGCCCCACGCAGTACCCGCAGGGCGTCCTCGGCAAAGGATGCGTCGCTGACATGGCGCAAAATACCTTGCCGTAAATCGTCTCTGCCGCCAAAGGCATCCACGATTTCGCCCGTCAGCACGTTCTGCATGAGGGCATTGACGGTGAAGTCCCGCCGCATCGCCGCCGCCCGTGTGCCGGCAAAGGGATCGACACAGATGTCGAAATCCCTGTGTCCCAACCCACGAACAGTCTCCCTGCGGGGCATGGCGATGTCGATGGAATACCCCTTGAGGGTGTACACGCCAAAGCTTTCGCCCACGGTGATCCGCTCCCCGAAGCCCTCGAGAATCTCCCGAAGCACCGCCGGTGCAATACCATGCACCTCCATGTCCACATCCTTGTTGGGGATCCCCATCAGGCGATCCCGCACCCAGCCGCCCACATAGTACGCCGTGCCGCCCTTTTCCGCAACCCTTTGGGCGATCCTCCCGCAGAGCCGTTCTTCCTTTTCGTAGTCGCTCAAGGGTTATTGCCTCTCGTTGTCCGCCGCTCGAATGACCTCGATGCGGTCGTCAAAGCGGGGCTTCTGCGGCGGCTTTTCATCGGGGAACCCCACGGCGATGCCGATTTGAAAGTCGTATTCCTCGGGAATGCGCAGGGGCGCTTTCCATTTCTGTCCCGCCTCGTCATTCATCAGCGTACCCACACTGCCGACGATGCAGGTGCCCAGCCCCATGCTCTCGGCGGCAATGCAGATGTTTTCGGTCATGATGCCCGCATCCATGCCGCAGCTCCCGGCGGCATAGATAAAAATAAACGTGGGCGCATTGTGGTAAAAAGGATTTGTTTCAAAGCGGGTGTATGCCGGCGTTTCCCAACCCACTAAATTTTTGAAGTCGAGGTGCATTTGATGCAGCATCTGCGCATCCTGCACGAACCGCACCAGACACGGCTGGACATTGCGTCCGCTGGGCGCCATCTTGGCGGCGTGCATCAGCGTTTCCAGCATCTCGTCGGAAATCTGTTCGGGGGTGTAGTCCCGAATGGTCTGGCGCTTGAAAATTACCTTAGTCGTTTCATTTAAAATCATGATCGTCCTCCTGTGCAGAGTATTTCTGCCGCCGTGCGGATCGCTTCGCTGACGGTCGGGTGGGGAAACACCGTTTTTGCCAGCGCCGTGACCGATATTTTTTGTCCGACCGCCACACAGCCGATGCCGATCAGTTCCGCCGCCTTGCCGCCGCAGATCTGCATTCCGCAAACCGTGCCGTCCGCTTCACTGAACAGCTTCAAAAGCCCTGTCCCGTCTCCCCCTGTCGCTAAGTAGCCGCCGTTTCCTTTCAGCGGCACCGAGGCGGCATATTTCGTCACCGTGCCCACACAGGCGACCTGCGGGGTGGAAAAGACCACGTTCGGTATACTATTATAATCTACTGCATCCGCTTCACCGCAGATCGTCCGCACGGCACACTCCGCCTCCCGCATCGCCGCATGGGCGGTACAGTGGTGTCCGAGCACATCGCCGACAACATACAACCCGTCCATGGGCGTATAAGGCTCCGCCCGGCGACCCATGGCGCAGACCACCGCTTCGGCGGTGCAGGCGTTTCTGTCCGCCGCTGTGCTGAGGCGCACGGTGATCCCCCTGCGGCGCAGTCCGCGAAGCAGTGCGGCGGAAATATCGGGGTCAGCCTGCGGGAGCAGCCGCTCGGACTGCTCGACAAGTGTCACCGCCGTCCCCATTTTGCAAAGGTACGACGCCGTTTCCAGCCCTGCCGCACCGCCGCCGAGAATCACCGCCGACCGGGGCAGGGCTTCCGCCGCAAAAATGTCCTCCGGCGTCAGCGTACCGGGCAGGGTCACGGGCACGGAGCCTGTCGCCAGCAGAAGGTTTTTGCCGCTTATGGTTTCCCTGCCCGCCTGCACGATAAAGCTTTCTTTTTTGGTATACGTTCCCCGTCCCCGGTACAGCGTCACGCCGCTCTCCTCCAGACGGTACGAAAGCCCCGCATACAGGGTGTCCACGGTTTTTTGGCGATGGGCGCAGAGTGCAGCCATATCCGCAAAGGTGTTTTCCAGACACACCTTCGCCGGGATACAGCCCCTGTGCAGACACACGCCGCCCCACGGCTTGTCGCTCACGAGGGCGGTGCGCAGTCCTTTTCGGGCAGCGAGCAGTGCGGCTGTCGTTCCCGCCACACCGCCGCCGAGAATCACAAGGTCATACATCATATTTTTTTGGCGTTCGCCAGCAGAACCTGTTCAGCTTCGGTACACCAAAGACCGTTATTTTGACTGCAAATTTCGTGCAGTTTTCGGAACAGCGGATTTTTGTCCGCCAATTTTTCAAAGTCGTCAATCGCTGTCAGCGGCAGAGAAATGCCGGTATAAATCAGCTTCTTGCCGCCGGGAATCTGGGGCAAGCGCTTGGTCGTGTCGATCACACAGTCCAGACCGCCGATGTGGGTCACCAGTGCGGAGGGGGTGAGCCTGCCCTCACTGATCATCCCCAGCGCCTGCCGCATATCCTCGGCGTTGCCGCCGGAGGTACCCACCACATGGGTGCCGCTGTAGTGGACGTTGAAAAAGTTGAAGGGCACGGAGAAATTGGCGTCCGTGGGACCCGCAAAGAAATTCAGACAGCCGTCCTGCGCCAAAATTTTGTCCGCTGTCTCACCCAAAGAGGTATTGGGCGCCATGACGAACACATCATCAAAGCCCTCGGGCGCCAAACGGCGCAAATACTCCGACTGCTCCATGATGTTCCACGTGTTGACATAGCAAAGCGTGACGCCGTGTTTCGCCGCTTCCGCCTCGGTGAGGATGGACGACGCCCTTTGCAGGCGGGAGGCGTTGATGTCGGTCACGACCAGCAGTTTCGGTCTGCGGTCGGCATGGATGGCGTAGTCGATCGCCGCCAGACCCATGGGGCCTGCGCCGGCCAAAATCGCCATATTGCCCTCCTCTTTGATGCCCATTTTGTGTTCGTAGGTGCCCCGCTGGACGTGGTACGACGCATGGAACGCACCGACCACGCAGGAGAACGGCTCCGTCAGAGAACCCTTGAACATGGCGTCCCCGGTGTAGGGAAGCAGACAGTTCATCTCCATCACTTCGTTGGGGATGATGACATAGGTCGCATCGCCGCCGATGAAGCTGTAGGAATAGCCCGGCGCATCCAGCGATCCTTTGTAGTTCAGCGCCGGCTGGATGACGAACTTGCTGCCGACTTCGTATTGATCTTTCCACTTTTCGCCGATCTGCAGCAGCTCACCGCAGAACTCATGACCGATGATCACGGGATTTCTCTCCACATTGTCGGGAACACGCTTGTGCTCCGCTCCCTGACAGGTCGCCTTGTAGGAGGACATACAGATGCTATCGGAAATGACTTTCGCCAAGATCTCATCGTCCCCGATGGGCGGCAGGTTAAACTGCTCGAGCCGCAGGTCATTTTTGCCGTATAAACGCACAGCCTTTGTTTTCATATCGTTTCCTCTTTAAAAATCAATAAAATGGCGCATCAGCGTCGTGCCGTCCTCGATAAACGTGCCGGTTTCCCGTGCCGTTTCCTCGTTGATAGTGTCCACGCCCTGCGTCGGTTTTTGACTGCTGAACAGCAGATACGGCACCGGGTCGCTGGCATGGGTCATGGTGGCGATGGGTGTGGGGTGGTCGGGCAGGAGCAGAACTTTGTACGTCCCCTGCTTCTCTAAATACGGCAGAATCTCCGGCAGGACGATGGAGTCGATCATCTCGATGGCCTTGACCTTGTTGTGCGGCTCGTTGCGGTGACCGCATTCGTCCGGCGCCTCAAAGTGCAGGTACACCAGATCCTGTCCGCTTTCCCATTCCTCCACGGCTTTTTTCGCCTTGCCGATGAAGTTGGTGTCGATGTACCCCGTAGCGCCCGGCACCTTCGGCGTGTGCATCCCGGCAAGGAAACCGATACCGCCCAGCAGATCGACTGCGGAGATGATGGTACCCTTCAGTCCGTACACATCCTCAAACTTCGGCAGTACCGTGCAGGTGCCCTCGCCCCAGAACCAAATGGCGTTGGCGGGAAGCTTGCCCTCGGCGACACGCTTTTTGTTGACGGGGTGATCCTTCAAAAACGCACAGCTTTCCCGCATCATGGCGATAAGCTCCGCCGCATTTTCGGCATCGGACAGATAGGCACCGATCACCCGCTTGGAAATGTCGTGGGGAGGCGTCATGTGCCCCAGATCGGTGGTGCCGTGATGGACGATCAGGCAGTGGCGATAGCTGACGCCGCAGTAGAAATGGAACTTGTCGCTGCCAAAATGTGCCTGCACGCTCTCGATAATTTCCTTGGCTTCATCCGTGCTGATGTCCCCGGCGGAGTAGTCGAGCATGGTCTTGTCCTCGTACTTTTCCTCGTCGCTCAGGGTCACCAGATTGCACCGCAGTGCCACGTCGTCCTGCGCCATCTGGATGCCGATATTGGCGGCCTCCAGCGGGGAGCGACCCTTGTGCACCTTCTTGGGGTCGTAGCCCAGCACGCTCAGGTTTGCCACGTCACTGCCGGGCTTCAAGCCCTCTGCCACCGTGCGGACAAGTCCCACCTCCGCCTTTTGCGCCAAAGCGTCGATGTGGGGTTTGTGCGCCGCCATCATGGGGGTTTTGCCGTTCAGCGCCGGTACGGGGTAGTCCGCCATACCGTCGCAAAGTACTACTGCATATTTCATTGTATAGACTCCTTTCTGTCCGTTACGGGAAACAAACCGTCCCCGCCGTGCGGAACGTAAACTCTCTATCTATCGCTATGCGTCACGGATGGTTTGCGAAAGCGCAGCCAAAGCTTCGCCGCCGCCCAAAAGCACAATCCGCCCACGACGCAGCCGAGCGCATCTACACCGATATCGTACAGCCGGCAAGCCCTGCCGGGGACAAAATACTGGTGCGCTTCATCGCTGACGGCATACAAAACACAGATCGCAAAGGGCAAAATCGGCGACAGCCGTCCTTCGCCCCTCGCCTGAAAGCAGGCGTTGTAGGTCAAAAACATCAGTGCGCCGAACAGAATAAAATGGGCGCATTTGCGCACGACCGTGTGCGCCGCCCCGCCGAACAGCGCCGTGAGCAGTCGGGAGATGGGGTTCATCACCTGCGAACTCATCTGCGCCGAGGCTTCGCCGCTTTGTGCAGAGAACCAAAAAATCAGCCCCGCACACGCCGCCGCAAGAACACATGATACAAGGATTCGGACTTTTTTCATATCAATCGTACTTTCTCGCACCGATAAAGGAGATCGCCTCGCCGCAGGGCGTGACGGTTATGCCGTCCGTCTCGCTGTAGAAGGCGAAACAGCTCGTGTCCTCGAACACGGGGTAGAACACGCCCGTGCGGATGAGATAGGACTCCGCCTGCCGGCACGCCTCCACCGCCGACGAAGCGGACGGGGCGCATTGCAAAGTGCGCATATAGCCTGCAAACTCCTCGTCCTGCATCCCGAACAGGCTGCCGTCCTCGGAGGTGTAACTGTACAAAGTCTGTACCGCCGAGGTGGACGGTGCCTTGACCGGCAGGAAAGCGACCTGATAGTCGCCGCTCTCCCGGGCAGTGCGCAGCTCCTCCTGGGTGCAGACCACGGTGGATGCCGCCACGGACACGCCGAAAATTTTCTGCCAGCGCTGGATCACTTTGCGCATGGCAACATCGTATTCCTCGGTACACAGGATGGTCAGTTCCACACGGGAGGTTTCCAGCGCTTCCAGCGCAAACTGCATAAACAGCAGTGCCCTGTCCTTGCTCTGCTCCATAGGCGGTACATCCCCCGCCTCGTCCCGATAGCACACGCCGCTGATGCGGCAGGCGGAGGGGAGCATTCCCCGTGCCGCCGTTTTTTCCGGCATCTCCAGCGTATCCACGGAAAAGGCACTGCACAGCGCCATGCGCAGATAGGCGTTGGACACCGTTTCATCCTGACAGTTGAACGCCAGTCCCCAGACCGTATCGGCGATCTGCACCGTTTTGGCGTCTGCGGAAAGGTCGCCCACACACTCCTGCGCAATGGGGGCGGCGTCGTAAACGCCCTCATTGATGCGCCCGGGGTAGGAGCTTTCATCGGCGTTGAAGTAGAAGTACACACCGGCGGGAATGACCGCATTCTCCCCCACATAGTCCGGGTTGCGGCGCAGGAAAAGGTTGGACGTTTCGTTCCACTTGGAGAGATAGAACGGTCCGTTGCACAGGGTGTAGGAAAGTCCCAGACCGTATTTGCCCTTGGTGGACTCAAAGAAGAAGCGGTTGCACGGCGCACAGATCGGCTGGCAGAGCATCGTCAGAAAATCGGCACTGGGACGGTTCAGGGTGATGACCAGCGTCTGCGCATCCGCCGCCTTGACCCCCAGCTCCAGCAGCGTGACCTCGCCGTCATGGATCTCCTGCGCATTGCGGATGGCGTAGAGCGTCTGCACACCGGGGGTGTTGGTCGATGCCGTGAAGATACGCTGAAAAGCGAACACAAAATCCTCCGCCGTCACGGGCAGCTCCAGATTTTTTTCACAGCCCTCGCCGTAGATGTACTTAAAATTTTTGATGATGTGCCACTTGGCGTCGGGGCGCAGGTGGAAAGTATAGGTCAGTCCGTCCTCGGACACGTCCATGCTCTGTGCCACACCGGGACGGATGGTGCCGTCCTCTCCCATGCGCACCAGCCCCTCGTACATACTGCTGACGACCATCGCCGTGTCCTTGTCGCCGCAGATCTGCGGGTCCAGACTTTTCGGCTCTGCCGTCAGCGGGTAGAAAAAGGAGCGGTCGGCGCTTTTGTCCGAACCGCAGGCGGAGAGCGTCCCCGCCAGCAGCAACAGGATCAGTAGTCCTGCAATCCATCGTTTCATAGTCTATTCTCCGGAAGTTATTTGTTCTCTTGCATCCATTTTGCCAGCTGATCCGCCAGCGCACCGGCGCCTGCGGACTGGGTTTGCTGGGACTGCAAGTATTTCTGCACGTCCCGTTTTCCGGCGCCGGCGGATTTTCGGCGCTGCTCAAAGTCGGACAGCTTCTCCCGATAGCCGCACACGCAGGTGAACATCTGCTTGTCCCCCTCGCCGCGCATCTCCAGCTTTTTGTGGCAGTTGGGACAGCGGGCGTTGGTGGTGCGGGAAATGGAGCGACGGTAGCCGCACTCCCTGTCGGGGCACACATACATTCTGCCCTTTTTGCCGACCACATCCAAAAGATATTTGCCGCAGTCGGGACATTTTTCCCGTGTGACATTGTCGTGGGTAAAGACTGCATCCGAGGCGATCACGGCGCTGACCAGCTTGGAGGCGTAGTCACGCATCTCCTCGATGAATACATCGTCCCGTGCCTGTCCTCGGGCGATCTTTTGCAGCTGCTGCTCCCATTTGGCCGTCAGCTCCGCCGATTTCAGATCCGGCGGCACGATGCGCACCAGCTGTCTGCCCTTGGAGGTGGGGTGGATCTCCTTGCCCTTGCGCTCGATGCAGAAGGAATCAAACAGCTTTTCGATGATGTCTGCCCTCGTTGCAGGGGTACCCAAACCGCTCGTCTGCGCCAAAACGGAACGCAGCTGACTGTCCTCCACCTGCCCCGTGGGGTTCTCCATGGCGCTGAGCAGTGTCGCCTCCGTGTAGCGGGCAGGCGGCTTGGTCTTGCCCTCTTTGACACGGACGCTCTGTACAAACACCGTCTGTCCCTGCGTCAGCGGCGGCAGCTCCTGCGCACGCTGTTCCTCCTCTGTCTCCTCCTCGTCCACCGCCATGCCGTAGACGGCTTTCCAGCCCGCCGTGCGGGTGGTCGTGCCGCAGGCGGTGAACCGGTGCTTTTCCACGGACAGCGTAACCTTGACCTCCTCGTATTCATACGCCGGGCTCAGCACCGCCAAAAAACGCTTGACGACCAGATCGTAGATATTGCGCTCCTCGTGGGACAGAGCAGACAGATTCACATACTGCTCCGTCGGGATGATGGCGTGGTGATCGGTCACCTTTTGGTTATTGACGATATATTTTACCGACAGCGGCTTTTGCCGCAGAATCCTCTGCGCCGCCTCCTTGTAGGGTCCCACGGCGATGGCACGCAGCCGCTCCGGGAGCGTCGGCACCACATCGTCGGTGATATAGCGGGAATCCGTGCGGGGATAGGTCAAAAGCTTGTGCGTCTCATACAGGCTCTGCATCAGGGACAGCGTCTGCTTCGCCGAGTAGGCATATTTGCGGTTGGCGTCCCTTTGCAGCTCCGTCAGGTCATACGCCGCCGGAGGGGCTTTGTGCTTGTATTCCCGCTGCACGGATACCAGCGTCGCCTTTTTCTGCTGCACGGCACGGGCGATGCTCTCCGCCTTGTCCCGCTCGAACAGGCGGGGATTGTTGTTCTTGTCCCGATAGACGGCACGGAAGGCGCCGAACTCCGCCCACACATTGTAGTACGGCTTCGGGACAAATTTTTCAATCTCCTCCTCCCGCCGCACGATCATGGCGAGGGTCGGCGTCTGCACTCTGCCCGCCGCCAGCTGGGCGTTGTGCTTGCACGTCAGCGCCCGGGTCACATTCAGCCCCACCAGCCAGTCCGCCTCACTGCGGGCTTTGGCGGAGCGGAACAGATTGTCGTACTCCGAGGCGCTCTTCAGGTTGGCAAAGCCCTGCCGAATGGAGGCGTCCGTCTGCGAGGAGATCCAAAGGCGCTGCGTCTTGCCCTTCCAGCCGGCCTTCTGCATGATCCACCGTGCCACCAGCTCCCCCTCCCGTCCCGCATCGGTGGCGATGACGAGGGAGTCTATATCGGGGCGGCGCATCAGTGCGGACACCGCCTTGAACTGGGCGGAAGTCTGCTTGATGACCACCAGCTGCATCTTTTTCGGCAGCATGGGCAGATCCTCCATGCGCCAGGACTGATACTTTTTGTCATACATCTCCGGGTCGGCCAGCGTGACCAGATGCCCCAGTGCCCAAGTGATGATATATTTCGAGCCGAGAATGCAGCCGTTGCCGTTCTGCTTGCAGCCCAGCACACGGGCAATGTCCCGTGCGACGGACGGCTTCTCGGTCAGCACCAAAATTTTACCCATCGTTGTACCCCTTTCCTGAAGGCAACACCGCACAAATTGCGGCGCACGCCTTGCTCGAATCTTGTTCCGTCAGCTTGCACGAAAACCCTTGAGTTGCGTCAGCAAATCGGCGGTCTTTTCATGCAACCTGACGAAAAATCTTGCTTCGCAATCCGCACACCCCGATTGTGCGGTGTTGCCTTCGTTATCCGCCGGAGTCATCCGCCAGCGGAAACCGCAGGATGATCTGCAAAATATCCTGCCGGCAGGTATAGCGGAACGTGCCGCCCTGCAGCTCCGTAAACACCTTGGCGGTCGGCAGTCCCATGCCGCCGTCCGAGGCAAAGGCATCCGTTCCCTCCATGGACTTCGGCCGCACACAGCCCCGGAAGGAAAGCACTGCCTGTCCGTGGACATACTTTGCGTGCAGGAACACCCGTGTTCCCGGAACGGCCTTTTGCAAAAACAGGTTCAGAATGCCGTCGAAAATGTACCACATAAACTGTCCGTCCGCATAAAACGAAGCTTCCTGCGGCGGATGCTCGGTGACCAGCTCCATATCCTTTTCCGCAAACAGCCCGCCGTATTCGCCGCCGATCATATCCAGCATCATCCCCACCTGCGTCGGCACGGGGTCGCCCTCCAAATTGCCGGTGGTCGCTTTGGAGATGCGGATCATGTCCTCAATGGTCTTTTTGATATCGCAGGACAGGGCATTGATCTCGTCGATACAGTGTGCTTGCTCCTGCTCTGTCAGCGTGCCGCTCTCCAGCTTTTCCACATTTTGCGCCACAGCAGACAGGGGCACCCGCAGTCCGTCGGTAATGCCGTTGATGAGCTTTGTGCTGAAGCTTTCGTTGATATACCGCTTCTCCATCTCTGCGTTGGCACTGCGGCTGAGGAAGTTGATGTTTTCGGCGTACTGTTTCGTCTCTCCCGTCAGGTTCTCCGTCGGAATATAGCCGCTCCCTTTCCGGACGATGCGATGGGTGCCGTTGAGCCAGACGGCAACATCCTTGCCGACGAAATAGATCAGCAGCAACAGAACGGCCGTAATCGCCATATCGCACAAAAGCAGACGGAACGGACTGCTGTTGCCGTTGATGATCCACATGGTCAGGATAACCTCCAGCGCCGTCAGCAGCGTCAGGAAGATCTGCATCCCCTCAAAGTTGCGCATACGCAGCACCTTGTACACCAGAGAATAGTGCCACCATGTCGGCGCCTTCATGCGCACACCCGCCGTGGAGAGAAACGCCAGAAGCAAAACCGCCAGCACCAGCGCCGTCAGCACCGCCACGATCACTGCGCCGTACATCTCGAAGCGGATATCGTCCCATGTGGGAAAGAACGCCGCCGATTCGCCGTGGGTGTCAAACCAGTTTGCCAAGCTGTCCAGCCTGCCCGCCAGCGCACGGAATCCCTTTTTTTCCATCAGTTCAAACGCCTGAACGGAAATGGGAATGAAAACAAAGGCGAGGATATACAGCGGCACCCGGTCGATCAGGCGCACCGCACGTTTTTCGCCATCGATGCGGCTCCCCGAGAAGCGGAACAGGTAGTAGGCAAAAAGCCCCTCCATCGCCGCAGAGAGCGGCAGTAAAGCGACCACGACATACCGCAGGATCCCCGTATAGTGGAAAAAGCGCTCCACCCGCCAATAGTCATCGTGCACCTCCAAGTCCTTGCGCACGTGCGCCTCAAAGGTCAGCGTGTCCTTGGCATATGCATCGTCCACCAGATAGCGGTTGGTCAGACGGTTCAGAAAGTCCTT
>JAQXLO010000206.1 GCA_029012165.1 Oscillospiraceae bacterium
TCCGGTGTGCGGATCCGGGTGGACTATGACAGCGGCGCTTGTGCGTATGTCACCGACTATACCTACACCATGCAAAAGCTGTCCGGCGGCAAGGCGCTGTTTACCCTGCGCTTCACGCTGGACGGCAGTGCCTATTCCGTCCGGTACACCGCCGATATGGCGCCGCAGAGGGTGACGGGCATCACCGTCAGCGGCGACCAATCGCTGATTTGCAAGGACACGGGACAACTGACGGCAAATGTCACTGCGCAGGGGAATGCACCCTACACCCTTTCCTGGCACAGCGACAACCCCGCAGTTGCCGCCGTGGATGCGGACGGCACCGTCCATGCGCTGAAAAAGGGCACGGCGGTCATCACGGCGAGAGCCACGGACAGGGACGGCAACATCGTGCAGGCTGCGGTTTCGGTGCAGGTGCGCTATGTCTGGTGGCAGTATCTGATCATCTATCTCCTGTTTGGATTTATCTGGTATATCTGATTTATATTTGGAGGCACTATGCTGCAATTCATCATCGGCACGACAGGAACAGGAAAAACCACATATCTCACAAAGCTTGCTGCGGCAGAAGCGAAGCAGGAAACGGAGCCTGTGCTGCTGATCGTGCCGGAGCAGGCCTCTTTTTACTATGAAAAGCGGATGCTGCAAATGCTGACGGCACGCCATGCGGACAGGGTGGAGGTGCTGTCCTTCTCCCGTCTGGCGGAGACCGTGCCCTGTGCCGAACGAAAGCCCTCCGTGGATGAGGGCGGCAAGGCTGTGCTGATGAGCCTGACACTGGAAGCGCTGTCGGAAAAGCTGCACATCTACAGCCGCTACACCAAAAGCCTGTCGATGGCCAACGAACTGCTGAAGCTGTCGGCGGAGTTTAAGCGCTGCATGGTGCCTGTGTCCGTGCTGTACGAAACGGCAGGTGCGATGCAGGACAGCTTTCTGAAAAAGAAGCTGTCCGAGATTGCGCTGATCCTCGACACCTACGACGCCTTGGTGGCGCAGAGCTTTTCGGACGATGCCGACGACCTGACACGCTTGGCGCAGACGCTTTCCGAAACGCCGTATCTGCGGGACAGGGTGGTATTCATCGACGCTTTCAGCGGTTTTACGGCGCAGGAATACGCCGTCATCGAGCGGATGCTCTGTCAGGCAAAAAAGGTGTGCGTTTCCCTTTGCACGGACAGCATCCACACGGTGCGGGAGTACGACCCCACCGCCTTTGCCTATGTGCGCAGAACGGCAGAAAAACTGCTGCATTTGGCACGGATGCATTCGGTGGAGGTTCAGGCACCCGTCACAGTCGGGGAGACCGCCCACCGCTTCCGCAAGCCTGCTCTGTTGGCCGCAGAGCGCATTTTTGCCACGGGAGAGATGCAGACGTATCCCGACGAGGCGCCGGAGATCACGGTGGTGTCCGCTCCCGACCTTTACCACGAGTGTGCTTTCACGGCGGCGGCAGTTAAGAAGCTTCTGCGGGAGGAGAATTACCGCTGCCGGGAGATCGCCGTGCTGTTTCGGGACGAGGAAACCTACGAAGCGCCCGTCCGTGCGGCGCTGGCGAAGTGCGGCGTGCCGGTGTTCGAGGATAAGCGCCAGCCGATCCTTACCCAGCCGCTGGTGTCGTTTGTGCGTGGGGTCTGTACCGTGGCGGCGGAGGGATTCTCCACGGAGAACCTGATGCAGATTTTGAAAACACAGCTGTCCGCCCTTTCTCAGGACGAAATTTCCACACTGGAAAATTACGCCCTGCTGTGGAATATCCGCGGCCGACAGTGGACACAGCCCTTTACCGCCAATCCCGAGGGAATGGGCGAGCCGGAGACACAGCAGACGGCGGAAAAACTCGAATACATCAATGCGATTCGCCAAAGGGTGGTAGCGCCGCTGGATGCCCTCTGCCGGACGCTGCGGGACACCACGGGCGAAAACTATGTTCGTGCGCTCTGCCGCTTTTTGGAACAGCAGGAGGTGGATGCGCACCTCAGGTCCCTTGCCGAGCGGCTGTATGCACACGGCGAACAGGTTTTGGCGCTGGAGCAGGAGCGCATCTGGGATATGCTCATGGAGATCTTCGATATGTTTGCACGCACGCTGGGGGACAGACCCGTCACGGCCAAGCGCTTTGTGCAGCTTTTGGACGTGGTGCTGCAAACCCGCACCTTGGGCAACATTCCCCAGGGACTGGACGAGGTTACGGTGGGCGGTGTGGACAGAACCGTGACCATGTCGCCCCGTGCCGTGTTTGTGCTTGGCGCACAGGAGGGCGTTTTTCCCCGCACCCCTTCGGGCGGCGGACTTTTGACGGCGGCGGACCGCAAGCAGCTGAAAGATATGGGGTTGGAACTGTACGATTTCGGCGAGGTCAAGGTCAGCGAAGAGCGCTTCCTTGTCTACAGGACGCTGTGCAGTGCCTGTGAAAAGCTGACCGTCAGTGCCTGTTCTTTGGCGGAGGACGGTGCGGCGCAGTGCGGCTCGGAGATCATCCGCACCCTGACGGCGTGCTTCCCGAAGGCACGGTTTACGGATATGCGGACAGTGCCCGCATTGGAGCAGATCGAAAGCGACGCCACAGCCTTCGAGCAGCTTTGTCTGCAAAGCAGGGAGGAGGAAGAGGTCTATACGGCGCTGCAGGCCTACTTCGCACAGCAGGAGGACTACCGTGCCCGTGTGGAATCGCTGAACCGTCTTTGCTCTCAAAACCCGACCGCCTTCGCCATAGAGGATAAACAGCTTTCGCAAAAGCTGTTCGGCAAAAATATGTTCCTTTCCGCCTCCCGTGTGGAGAGCTATTATAAATGCGCCTTCGCCTATTTCTGCAAGTTCGGCCTGAAAGCCAAGCCACGCAAAAAGGCGGAGTTCGATGCCGCCATGCAGGGTACGGAAATCCATTTCGTGCTGGAAACATTGTTTCGGGAGATCGGGCGGGCACGGCTTTTGGCGATGAGCGCCCGGGAGCGGCAGGAGGAGATCGACAGGATTTTGGATGCATACTTGCACTCCGCCCTCGCCGGGGCAGAGAAAACGAGCCGCTTCCTGTACCTGTACAACCGCCTGCGCAAGACACTGGGCGAGATCGTGGAGCGGCTGATGCTGGAGTTTCAGGTGTGCCGGTTCGAGCCGGTGGATTTTGAATTGAAGATCGACCGGGACGGGGATATCCCGCCCTATGAAACGGCGCTCCCCGATGGCGGCAGTGTGCAGATCAAAGGCTCCGTGGATCGGGTGGACAAGCTGGAGCTGGACGGCAAAACCTATATCCGTGTCATCGACTACAAATCCGGCGGCAAAAAGTTTGCCCTTTCTCAGGTACTGAACGGATTGAATATGCAGATGCTGCTGTACCTGTTCGCCATCTGGCAGAACGGAGAGGCGTACTACAAGCACCCCATCGTTCCGGCAGGGATTTTGTATGTGCCCGCCAAGGCGCAGTTTGAAAAGCTGGAACGGGACGTGAGCACAGAGCAGGCGGCGCTGAAAAAGGCGAAGTCCATGCGCATGAACGGAATGCTTTTGGACGATGAGACCATACTGCTGCACATGGACAGCGAACAAAGCGGATGTTTCATCCCGGTGGATAAGAAAGGCAAAAGCGACAGTTTGATCTCTCTGCAGCATTTGGCACAGCTCAAAAAGGAAACGGAGCGGCTGCTGCGGCAGATGGCGATTCACTTGCAGGATGGCAGAATCGAGGCAGTGCCCGCGCAGGTCAAGGGACAGACGCAGGTGTGTGCCTACTGCGAATACCGCAGTGTATGCGCTCGGGAGGACGATATGCCCGTTCGGGAGATCGAATCCGAAAAGCACGCACAGTGCTTGCAGCATTTGGACGAGCAGGAGGTGAAGGACGATGCAGTGGACAGATGACCAGTACAAGGCGATTTCCGCAAAAGACGGCACCCTTTTGGTCAGCGCCGCCGCAGGGTCGGGCAAAACGGCCGTTTTGGTGGAGCGTGTGGTATCCCGGCTGGAGGACAAGGAACACGGCTGCGGTGCGGATGAACTGCTGATCGTGACGTTCACCAAGGCTGCCACGGCGCAGATGCGTGAAAAGATCGCCGCATCTCTGGAAAAGCGTATTGCCGAGCATCCGGGCAACACCCATCTTCTGCGCCAGCAGGCGCTGCTGCCCTTTGCTCAAATCAGCACCATCGACAGCTTTTGTGCGGACATCGTGCGGGAAAACTTCCAAAAGCTCGGCATCGAGCCGGACTATACCATAGCCGATGACCATCAGATGGGACTGATGAAGGAGGAGACTGCCGCCGAGATCGTGGAAAATTTCTACGGCGAGG
The DNA here is from genome assembly GCA_029012165.1 of Oscillospiraceae bacterium. Taxonomy (GTDB): domain Bacteria; phylum Bacillota; class Clostridia; order Oscillospirales; family Acutalibacteraceae; genus UBA1425. The sequence goes on from JAQXLO010000206.1 coordinate 4,287, forward strand.
ACGACGGCGCCTTCGGCGAGTTGTGCGAGCTGCTGTTCAGCGGACGGGACGACCGCAAGCTGGTGGACACTCTGTTGAAGCTGGATGTGGTCGCCTCCTCCTATGCCGACCCGGAGCGCTGGCTGCGCAGTCTTTACGCCGGGTATGACTTGTCCCTGCCGGCGGGACAAAGCGTGTGGGGACGTCTTGCCGCACAGCAGGGGATGCGCATTCTCGACACCTGTATCGCCGTGACGGACAACGCCCTGCGCATGATCGGCACGGATTCCGAGGTGCAGGAAAAATATACAGCCCTCCTGCTGGGAGAGCGGGAACTATTCGTGGGTCTGAAACAGACATTGCAAAGTGACGACTGGAACGCCGTGCGGGAGGCAGTATTGGCGGCGCCGGACAAACTGCCGGTACGCTGCCCCGCCGTCAAGGGCGACAGCTTTGAAAAGACCGTTGCCCAGACTGCGCACAAGAGCAACAAGGAAAGAGTGCAAAAAAAGCTGGCGGCGCTGTACTGTACCACCGCCGAGGAATATGCCGAGGACTGCGCATACTGTTTGCCGCTGATTCGCCGCCTGTCGGAGGCGGTGCTGGCGTACAGAGAGCGTCTGCTTGCAAAAAAAAGAGCCGCCAACAGCTACGAGTTTTCCGACATCAGCCTGTTTGCCCTGCAATGCCTGCAAGAGGAAAACGGCGAAAAAACGCCCTACGCCGAATCGCTGTCCCAACGCTTTTGCGAGATATTGGTGGACGAGTTTCAGGACGTGAACGAGGCGCAGTATATCCTCTTTCAGCTGTTGTCCCGCAATGGGGAGAACCTCTTCATGGTGGGCGATGCAAAGCAGAGTATTTATAAATTCCGTCAGGCAAGACCGGATATCTTTATTTCGCTCAAAAATAAATATCCGTTGTATGAAGATGGAAATTACCCTGCGTTGGTACAGCTTGACCGCAACTTCCGTTCCCGCTCCGGGGTCACGGAATGGGTCAATTTCACCTTTCGTCAGCTGATGTATTCGCCGGACAGCGGCGATTTTGAGGTCAATTATGACGAGCGGGAATTTCTGCGTGCCGCCGCCGCTTACCCGCCCGCCAATTCCCCGGACGCCCAGCTGCACGTGGTGCGCTATGACCGGGGCGAGGAGGGCAGACTCTCTGCAGAGGCACGGTATATCGCCCGGTGGATTTTGGAACAGCTGCAGCAAGGACTGACGGTGTCCGACGATGGACAGACGGTGCGCAAAGCGACCTTCAGCGACTTCTGCATCCTGCTGCGTTCCGACGGCGGCAACATGAACCGCATCGCCCAAACGCTCCTGTCCTACGGCATTCCCGCCCAAACAGGGGCGCAAAGCGGCTTTTTCGAGGCGCCTGAGATTCGCTTTATGCTCTCTCTTTTGCAGGTGCTGGACAATCCCTTGCAGGATGTGCCGCTGCTGGCGGTTATGCTCTCTCCCGTGTTCGGGTTCACGGCGGACGACCTGTCTGCCCTGCGCATTGGGGACAGGCGTTCTCCGCTGTATGCGCTGGTCACGGATGCGGCGAAGCACGACAGCCGGTACGAAAAGTTTTTGCAGACGCTGTCCGATTACCGTATGCTCTGCGCCACCATGTCTGCCGGAGAAATGCTGCGGCGCTTGATGGACGAGACGGGGTATTTTGCCATAGCCGGCGCCATGACGGGCGGCGAAGGACGGCAGGCAAATCTGCGGCTGCTGCAGCGCATGGCGACCGCCTATGAGCAGACGGGCAAAATCGGTTTGTCCGGATTTGTGCGGTATCTCGACAAAATGGAAGATAGGCAGACCAAGGTCGAGAAAGCCTCAGCGCCGGCTTCAACGGCGAATGTGGTGCGGATCATGACGATCCATCGCAGCAAGGGGCTGGAGTTTCCCATCTGCATTCTGGCGAACACCGCCGCACCGTTCAACGGGGACGAATATAAAAACAACTATATCTACCACAATACCTACGGTATGGCGACACTGCGCAGAGATACGCAGCGCTATGCCCAGTTTGAGACGGCACCCAAAAACATCCTTAACAGCAAGGTGTGCGAAGCGAACATCAACGAGGAACTTCGTGTGCTGTATGTGGCCATGACCCGTGCCAAGGAAAAGCTGGTGGCGGTGGCGACCTACCCCAACCCGGAAAAGAGAATGGCAGAGCTGGCACTGCGCTGTGGCTCGGACGGCTGTACAAGCGGCGTGTTGGAAATGAAAAGCTATGCGGATATGCTCCTGTGCACCGCCCTGCGTCACCCGGACGCCCATGCCCTGCGTGCAGAGGCTTCGATCCCGGGCAGTGCGCTGACGGTGGATGCGCCGTTTTGTTTGCATACCGTTTTGGTCAAGGCGCCGGAGACGGAGGAACTGCCCCAGACGGAATCTGCGCCGCAGCGGGAAGTGAATGCACAGCTGCTGCAGCAGATCCGTGACAGAACAGACTATGTGTACCCGTATGCACAGCTGGCACTGGCCACCGCCAAACACACGGCGTCTGGCATGGAAGAGCAGGGCATCGGCGGAGAATTCTTTGCCTCGAGCCGACCGGCGTTTCTCCATGCGGGCGGTCTGACGCCTGCCCAGCGTGGGACGGTACTGCACCGCTTCATGCAGTATGCGGACTATTCCGCCGCCGCAGAGGACGTGCAAAAGGAGCTTGACCGCTTGCAGTTACAGGGTATCTTTACCCAGCAGGAAAGCGGTATTTTGCCCGTGGACGCAGTGCATCGTTTCTTCCGCAGTGAGACGGGACAGCGGATGCTGCGTTCCCCTTTGCTTCTGCGGGAAAAGCGCTTTGCCATGGAAATGGACGTTCGCACGCTGTACCCGGAGCTGCCGGACAATGCAGCAGGGGAGACGGTCGTCATTCAGGGCATGGTGGACTGCGCTTTTTTGGAGGACGGCAAGCTGTACGTTGTGGACTATAAGACCGACAGGGAACCGCCCGATGTTTTGCGCACTCGGTACAAAACCCAGCTTACGGTGTACAAAACCGCCATGGAGCAGTGTACGGACTATCCTGTCGGGGGCGTACTTTTGTATTCGTTCCACAACCATTGCACGATAGAAATATAAGGCATACCGTGTTCTGCACGGGACTGCCCGGATAAAACGGAGGATATTATGTTAAAAAAATGGATCAGTATCTTGCTTTGCGCCACCCTTTTGATCGCCACGGTGTCCTTTTGCATCTGTGCGGAAAACGACGAACTGCCGCTTTTGATTACGTCGGATCTGCACTACATGCCGACCCCATCTCAGGCGCAGAACAATTTCCCCGGCTCCAAGTATTACTGCGCCAGTGACTCCACCAATCTCTGCGTGGAATCCGAGGCGATCATGAAGCAGTTTTTGCGGCAGGCGGCGCAAAGCGAGGCACAGATTATTCTGATCTCCGGCGACATGGTGGACGATGGCACCGTGGAGCACCACGAAAGCCTGATTCGCATTTTGCGGGACTTTGAAAACCGAACCGGCAAGCAGATCTATGTCATCAACGGCAACCACGACTTTCTCAGCGGTATTTCCATGGACGCGTTCAAGTCCTTGTATGCGGACTTCGGTTACAGCGAGGCGCTGACTGTTGACCCGAACACCTGCTCCTATACTGCGGATTTGACGGGAAAATACCGCCTGCTGGCGTTGGATACCTGCAACCATATCAACGGCGCAGACGGCGTTACAGCGGAGCTGCTCGACTGGGCGGATGCACAGGCGGCGCAGGCACAGGCGGACGGCAGGGAGCTGATCGTCATGATGCACCACAACTTTTTGGAGCATATGGCACTGCAGTCTGTCCTGCTCTCGAAGTACATCATCTCCCCGAAGTGGAACATGAAAAACCGTCTGCTGCAATGGGGTGTGCGCTACGTTTTCACCGGACACCAGCACGGACACGACGTGACGAGCTACACCGACAGCCGCACCAATCAGCGGGTGTTCGACATCATGACCACATCGCTGACCGCCTACCCCTGCGCCTATCGCACCGGAGTGCTCTCCGAGAGCGGTTTGGAGCTGCAAACGCAGCGCATTTCCGGCGTTCAGCGGGAGGATCTGCCGAGGGACGGCTACACGCCTGAACTTTTGCAGGAGCTGACAACGGAGCTGGATACCTATGCCTACGGCTGTTTCTCCATGATTTTTTTCGCCCGCAAGCAGGCGTTTTTCAGTGCGGGAGCCGTGGGGGAAATTGTAGCCAGACTCCATGTCCCGGCATTAACGGATTTGGCCAATGCCTATTTTCCCACTTTCTTTGCCTATTTTGACACGCCGATCTACAAAAAGGATGCGGGAGAGGGGATCAGCCTTGAAAAGCTGGCGGACGGATTGGGTCTGAAACTGCCGCAATCCGATTTCCGCACCATTTCCGACCTGCTGTTCCATTTTATTGCAATCTATTATTACGGGGATGAGGCACTGCCGTATACGGATCCGCAGATCAACCTGTTCATGCAGTGCGTGTATACGGTTCTCTACACGTCCCTGCGGGATGTGAGTGCCGCAGAAAAAGCGTCACTGCTTTCGGATATCCGGCACAATTTCAAAACAGACGCCCTGCCCTTTGTTGTCACAAAATTCGGGCAGACGCTGGTCGGTGCGGCAAGGGATGAATGCGTACTGCAAATCGTGATCGTCACGCTCTCGCCCATGATCGAGATGTTCTCGCAGGATGACGGGCTTCCCGACAACGATGTCTTTTTGCCCGCCGAGGACGAAGCGCCGAGTACGGCGGTGCAGTTTATCCTGCACATTATCGAGCGGATCGTGCACTTTTTCCTGCGCTACGTCAACGGTCTGAACCGGCTGGCAGCGATGTACACGCTGCGCTGACCGGGCTTTCAAAGGAATTTAATGAATCATGCGTACTTTCGGCGGCTTTGCAAGCAAAGCATTGTAATTGTGATGCCGCCATTCCGAATAAAGGAAACTCCATATTTTATACCGGGCGTGCAATATTTTGCACGCCCGCAGCTTGTCGAAAAAGTATTTTCGGCAAGCTGGCAGAC
>JAQXLO010000207.1 GCA_029012165.1 Oscillospiraceae bacterium
GAAAGAATAACCTTTGCGTTGTTTTTCAGCAGATACTGAATGGTGGGGAGCGAAGCGACGATGCGCTTGTCACTGGTGATTTTGCCGTCTTTCAGCGGGACGTTGAAGTCACAGCGTACAAATACACGCTTGCCGGAAACGTCAATGTCTTCGACGGACTTTTTGTTGAGAGTGCTCATGGTGGTCAAATCCTTTCTTTGGAATTTTAACTTTTCTACCGCAAGTATTCTATACTATTTTTCTCCGTTTTTCAAGTGTTTGCGCAAGAAATGGAAAAATACATAAAAACCTTTGCGCAAACGGGCGAAAATTCACAGATTCGGCAAAAGATTTCTCTTGACGAATCGCCCGAAAAAGGAATATAATAGCAAATGTAAAATTATTTTTGGAGGGTATGAAAATGTCCAGAGTTTACAATTTTTCCGCAGGTCCTTCCATGCTGCCCGAATCCGTGCTCAACCAAGCGGCAGCGGAGATGCTCGACTATCAGGGTAGCGGTCAGTCCGTCATGGAGATGTCCCACCGCTCCAAGGTCTACGAGCCCATCATCTACGGCGCAATGGATTTGTTCCGTGAGATTATGAACATCCCCGACAACTACAAAGTCATCTTTGTGCAGGGCGGCGCTTCCACGCAGTTCGCCGCAATCCCGCTCAACTTCATGAACGGTTCCGGCAAAGCGGACTTCATCCTCAGCGGCCAGTTCTCCAGCAGAGCGTATAAAGAGGCACAGAAGTACGGCGAAGCGATTGCTGTCGCTTCCTCCAAGGACGACGTGTTCTGCCACATCCCCGATTGGGACGAGAGCAAGTTTACACCCGATGCGGACTACTTCCACATCTGCATGAACAACACCATCTACGGTACCCGCTTCACCAAGCTGCCGGAGACCGGCAAGGTTCCGCTGATTGCAGACGTTTCCTCCTGCTTCCTGTCCGAGCCGCTGGATGTGTCCAAGTTCGGCGTGCTGTACGGCGGCGCACAGAAAAATATCGCTCCCGCCGGTCTGACGGTCGTCATCGCCCGTGAGGATCTGCTGGGCAACGCCCGGGACATCACCCCCACCATGCTGGACTACAAGGTCATGGCGGACAACGACTCCATGTACAATACCCCGCCCTGCTACAGCATCTATATGTGCAAGCTGGTTCTGGAATGGATCAAGAGCCTCGGCGGTCTCGAAGTCATGAAAGAGCGCAACGAAAAGAAAGCGGCTGTGCTGTACGACTATCTCGACAAGAGCGAACTGTTCATCGCTCCCGTTCTGCCCCGTGACCGCTCCATGATGAACGTCACGTTCAAGACGGCGGATGACGAGCTGAACAAGAAGTTCGTCGCAGAAGCCGCTGCGGCAGGCTTTGTCAACCTCAAGGGTCACCGCTCCGTGGGCGGTATGCGTGCGTCCATCTACAACGCTATGCCCATCGAAGGCGTGGAGAAGCTGGCGCAGTTTATGGAAGACTTTGAGAAGAAAAACAAATAATCGGAGGATCACATCATGTATGAAATTCTCACATTAAATAAGATCTCCAAGTTCGGCCTTGACAAGCTGGACGCCGCCAAGTACGCATGGGCGGACGATTACGCCGCCCCCGATGCGATCATGGTGCGCTCCGCCGCCATGCACGAGATGAAGCTGGACAGCAAGACCGTTGCCGTTGCCCGCTGCGGCGCAGGCACCAACAACATCCCCGTGGAGGATTACGCCGGCGAGGGCGTTGTTGTGTTCAATACGCCCGGCGCTAACGCCAACGGCGTGAAGGAACTGGTTCTCTGCGCACTGCTCTTGTCCTCCCGCAAGATCGTTCCCGGCATCGAGTGGTGCAAGACCCTCAAGGGTCAGGGTGATGCTGTGGGCAAGGCGGTCGAAAAGGGCAAGAGTGCCTTTGTCGGTCCCGAGATCAAGGGCAAGACCCTCGGCATCATCGGTCTGGGCGCCATCGGTCGTATGGTCGCCGACGCCGCCGTTGCACTGGGCATGAACGTCATCGGCTATGACCCGTTCCCCGTCAAGGGCGTCAACGAGCAGGTGCAGGTCGTCACGTCCACCGCTCCCGTGTTTGAAGCGGCAGACTACATCACGCTCCATGCGCCCGCCACGCCCGAAACCAAGGGCATGATCAACAAGGACTCCATCGCCACCATGAAGGACGGCGTGCGTATCCTCAACTTCGCCAGAGGCGATCTTGTTGTCGCCGACGATATTCTTGCGGCGCTGGCAGAGGGCAAGGCCGCCGCATATGCCACCGACTTCCCCACCGATGCACTTCTCGGTGCAGACGGCGTGATCGCCATTCCCCATCTGGGCGCTTCCACGCCCGAGAGTGAGGACAACTGCGCCATTATGGCCGCTGAGGAGCTGACCGCCTACATCGAGACCGGCGCCATCCGCAACTCCGTCAACTACCCCAACGCACCGCTGTCTGCCGACTTTACCGTGCGTACTTGCGTTCTGCACACAGCCGAAGCCGCCGAAGCGGTTGCCGCCGCTTTGGGGGATGTCGTGTTTGCCGGCGCCAAGAAAGGCTATGCCTATACCGTCGCAGACAAAGCCGCCGATGTCGCCGCACTCGAAGCGATGGACGGCGTTGTCCGTGTGCGTGTGCTGACCAAATAAGAATCTTTTCAATTTTCAAAAATCAAGAGCGGAAATTCGTACATATTGCGTGCGGATTTCCGCTCTTTTTCTATCCCTTTTTCCTTGACTATATCCGAAGGAAATGGTAAACTGTATTTGTATAATTAGGCGTACTATATTCCCAAACGAAAGGAATGCAAGTATGAAAGTTGTCATATTAGCCGGCGGATTCGGTACACGCATCAGCGAGGAGAGCCATCTGCGCCCGAAGCCCATGATTGAAATCGGCGGGATGCCGATTCTGTGGCACGTGATGAAGCTGTATTCGCACTACGGGTTCAACGAGTTTATCATCTGTTGCGGCTACAAACAGCACGTCATCAAGGAGTATTTTGCGGACTACTATCTGCATCGCAGTGACGTGACGTTCGATTTCACACGGGATAACGAAATGACCGTGCACAACAACATCGCCGAGCCGTGGAAAGTGACACTCGTCGATACGGGTCTCAGTACCATGACGGGCGGCAGAGTCAAGCGGGTGCGGCGGTATATCGGCGACGAGCCGTTCATGCTTACCTACGGTGACGGCGTGTCGAATGTGGATATTCAAGCGCTTTTGCAGTTTCATCGTTCCCACGGCAAAGCGGCGACCATTACCGCCGTGAGCGTCGGTCAGCGGTTCGGTGTTTTGGATGTGAACGCAGACGGACAGATTGATGCGTTTCGTGAAAAGCAGGAGACGGACGGCAGTTTGATTAACG
>JAQXLO010000208.1 GCA_029012165.1 Oscillospiraceae bacterium
ACACCCCAATTTATGCGCTGATACCCTAACAACGGACAAGCGCAGGAGGGGAGCCAAAACAGTCCAGTGGACTGTTTTGGCGTGGGGAACCCTCGCCGGGGGTTCCCCGGTGCGAAGCACAAATCCCACAATTTTCTGTGAAGAACGAAAAGTTTTGCATTTTCAAAGAAAAGGTTAAAAAACTATAAATTCGTCATAAAGCCTCTTGCAAAATACACGGGAATTGTGTATGCTCTATCTGTGAGTACAGACACACAGGAGGTACGGCATGGAACAGATGAATATTCTCGTGACCCTGGACAAAAACTACATACCCCCCTTGCGTGTGCTGCTCTATTCGATGGTGCGTTCCGATCCGCAGACGCACTTTGTCGTGTATGTGGCGCATTCCTCCTTGACGGACGAGGACTTTGCCGAGATCCGTCGGGGCATCGCCGAGGCACAGTGTACGATTTGCTCCGTGCCGGTCGAGGCGGATGTGCTGGGCGATGCACCCGTTCTGCGCCGACTGAGCAAGGAGACGTACTACCGTCTGCTGGCGGCGTCGTATCTGCCGAAAGAGGTGGACAGGGTGCTGTATATCGACCCGGACGTGTGCGTGATCCGCCCGCTGACAGCCTTCTACAACATGGATTTGCAGGGCAAGCTCATGGCGGGTGCCGGTCACGTCAACCGCTTTTTAAGGTGGGTCAACTTCAAACGTCTGCACATCCGCAGAAACGAGGACTACATCAACGCCGGCATCCTGCTTATGGACATCTCGAAGCTTCGTGCGCTGGACAACACGCAGGACATACTCGACTATGTGGCGCACAATTCCCGCAAGCTGCTTCTCGGTGACCAGGATGTCATCAACGCCTACTATGACGGCGAGCTTCTCCGGTTGGACGCACGCATCTACAATTTGGACGAGAAGTTTTATGCCCGCTGTCAAAAGCACGGCGACATCGACCTCGACTGGGTGGCACAGAACACCGTCCTCATCCACTACAACGGCAGTCGCAAACCGTGGCGAGCGGACTACGACGGTCAGCTCGGCGACTATTACTATACCTTCCGGGACGAACTGGAAGCTTTGAGCGGAGTACCGTATGAAAAAAATTGACGAAAAAACCATGCTGACGCTTCGCCGTGTCGCCTGTTTGGCGGTGCTGGCGGGATTCATCAGCGTATCGGTATTACTGTATATCCGCTACGGCAAGCAGCTTTGGAATATGCTGTCAGACGTGGATAAATTCAAAAACTGGATCGACGGCTTCGGTGCATGGAGCGGCATTGTGTTCGTGGCAGTGCGCACGTTCCAGACCGTTGTCAAGATCATTCCCGCCGAACCGCTGGAGATCGGCTCCGGGCTGGTGTTCGGCGCCATCGGCGGTACCCTATTGTGCCTTTTGGGCAGTATGATCGGGACGGTATTCATTCTCCTGCTGACCCGAAAGCTGGGCACCCGCGTGCTGGAGCTGTTTCATCTGGATGACAAGCTGCAAAGCATGAAGTTTTTGCAGAACAAGGAAAAACGCAATGCACTGCTGTTTTTGTTCTATGTCCTGCCCGGCACACCCAAGGATGTGATGGCGTATTTCGTGGGGCTGACGGACATGAATTTGGCGGAGTACATGATCATCTCCGGTATCGCCCGCATCCCGTCCATCATTTCGTCCACCATCTGCGGCGCCTTTCTGGGGCAGAAAAATCTGCCGCTGGCCATCGGCGTTTTTGCCGCCACAACGGTGCTGAGCATCCTCGGCGGCATCGGCTACAAAAAACTTGCCGCCCGCTATGCCGACCGCCGGAGCAGGTCGTGAAAATTTTGCCCGGAGAAAGGGTTTCTTTAAAAAAACACTTGATATTTTGGAAAAGCAGTGGTATAATACTTCCAATGAGTACGTTTAATGGAAGAGCAGTGTCTCCGCTTCGGCGGAGATGAGGAAGAGTGGGGCGACCCGCTCTTATTTATGTTCCATAAACATTTTTCACATTTAGAAAAAAGGAGGTGCACGCCATGGCATCCAAAGGAAAGGGCGGCGCAACCGTGTCCGCCGTGCAGGGGCTGGCGGAGCAAATCGCACAGTCGTTGGGGCTGACGATTTGGGACATCACATTTGCCAAGGAGGGCGCCACGTTTTACCTGCGCATTTTTATCGACAAGGAAGGCGGCGTGGATATCACGGACTGCGAAAACTTCAGCCGTGCCATTGACGGTCCGCTGGACGAACTGGATCCCATCGAGCAGGGGTACTGTCTGGAGGTCTGCTCCCCGGGGCTGGAGAGGAGCTTGACAAAGCCGGCGCACTTCAACGCTTGTCTCGGACAGCGTGTGATGGTGCGGATGATCCGTCCCGTAAACGGTCAGCGTGATTTCAAGGGCGTTTTGGAGGATTACGACGGCACCAACATCACCGTGCGGTTCGATTCCGGCGACGGACTGACCTTCACCAAAAAAGAGACAAGCTTTATCAAGCTGGATGACTTTGACACTGCGGAATAATCAGAGAGGATGATTGAAAAAATGAATCAGGAATTTTTTGAGGCGCTCAAGCTTCTGTCCAAGGAGAAGCGCATCCAAATGGATGCCCTTTGCGAAGGAATTCAAAAGGCGATCGTCACCGCCGTCAAGCGTGACTTCAACAACAAAGACATCGTGTTCTGCGAGATCGACGCCGACAAGCAGGAAATGAAAGTGTATGTGCGCAAGAACGTGGTTGCGGAGATCTCTGACCCCGACTGTGACCTGCTTCCCGAGCAGGCGCAGAAATACAAGAGCGGCGCAGTCCCCGGCGACATCGTGGAGATCCCGCTGGAGACCAAGGACGTCAGCCGTATTGCGGCGGACAAGGGCAAGCATGTCCTGCGTCAGGGCATCCGCGAGGCGGAGCACGGTCAGCTGCGTGAGGAATTCCAGAGCAAGAATCAGGAGATGATCACCGCCAAGGTGCAGCGCATCGAGCCGGAGACCGGCGATGCGATTTTGGAGATCGGCAAGTTCGAGGAGGTCCTGCTCAAGAGCGAGCAGCTGCCGGAGGAGACGTTCAAAGAGGGCGACATTATCAAGGTCTACGTCGTGGACGTCAAGGATCTGAGCCGCAAATATCCCAAGTGCACCCTGTCCAGAACCCATCCGGGTCTGGTCAAGCGTATGTTTGAAAATGAAGTGCCCGAAATTTTTGACGGCATTGTGGAGATCAAGGCCATTTCCCGTGAGGCCGGCTCCCGCACGAAGATCGCCGTGACCAGCAAGGACGAAAACGTGGATCCCGTCGGCGCCTGCATCGGCCCCCGGGGCGTCCGTGTGGGCAAGATCGTAGACCTGCTGGGCGGCGAAAAGATCGACATCGTCCGTTACGATGAGGATCCCACCGCTTTCGTGGCGGCGGCACTGGCGCCGGCCAAGGTCATCTCCGTGACGCCTGACCCCGACATTGAAAATGCCTGCACGGTCATCGTTCCGGCAAGCCAGCATTCCCTGGCCATTGGCAACAAGGGACAGAACGCCCGTCTGGCCGCCAAGCTGACCGGCTGGAAGATCGACATCAAGCCCGACGTTCCCGCCGAGGAGACTGCCGAAGAAGCACAGGCTCCGGAAGCGGAATAAGATACTATGCGAAGCAAAAAATAACGGCAACAGATAGGTGGTACCATGCAGCAGAAACGAATCCCCATGCGCAAGTGCAGCGGCTGCGGCGCAATGAAGCCGAAGAAGGAGCTTGTGCGTGTCGTCAAAAGCCCGCAGGGAGAAATCTCCCTCGACCTCACCGGCAAAAAGTCGGGCAGAGGGGCGTACATCTGCCCCGACCTGAACTGTTTGCAGGCGGCCAGAAAGGCGAAGCGGCTGGAGCGTGCGCTGGAATGCGCCATTCCCGCAGAGGTTTACGATGCCATGGAAGGGGAGATTCGCACCGGTGCAGCAGAATAAATTTTTATCCCTGCTGGGGATGTGCCGCCGTGCCGGACGGCTCGGCTGGGGGCACGACGCCTGCATGGACTCGGTCGTACACGGCAGAGCGCAGATCTGTTTGCTGGCGTGCGATGCATCCGATCGGCTCAAGCGGGAATTTCGCCGTGCCGCAGACTACGGCGGCGCCAAGACGGATGTGATGGAACTTCCCTATACCATGCAGCAGATCAAGGACGCAACCGGCTGCAGAGCCGGTGTTCTGACCACAGAGGACGAGGGCTTTGCCGCAAGACTGGCGGAGCTTTACCGCATTGAAAGAACGGAGGACTGAACTTATGGTCAACAAATACAGAGTACACGAGGTCGCCAAGGATTTTGACATCAAGAGCAATATCGTCATCGACCTGCTCGCCAAATACTTTGACGACCCCAAGAAACATATGACTGCGCTGGAGGAGCCGGAGCTGGACGTGATCTTCGAGACCTTCACCCAGCAAAAGCAGGTGGAGAACTTCGACAGCTATTTTGCCATGGCGCAGGCACCCAAAAAAGAGGAGCCGGCTAAGCAGGAGGCACCCGCCAAGGAGGAAAAGGGCGGCAAGAAGCCGGCGGATAAGAAGCCGGCGGATAAGAAAGCGGCGCCTGCAGATAATAAACCTGCGGCACAGCAGCCGAAGAAGAAAAAGGATGACAACAAGGCGATCCAGGCGAGAACCAAGGGCGAGCAGCGCACCGTGGATACCCGCGGCGCCGGCAATGTCAACTTAGACAAATACAACGAGAAGTACGAAAATATTGCCCCGGTGAACAAGAGCCTGCAAAATGACCATTCCGTCAACAAGCAGAAGCTCAAGCAGAAATCCCAGCAGTACCGCAAGGGCGGTATGCGCCAGTCCCGCAAGGAGACCGAGGCGGAGAAGCTCAAGCGCATTGCCGCAGAACGTGCCAAAAAGCCGCAGCTGGTCATCAAGGTTCCCGAGAGCCTGACGGTGGGCGAACTGGCGGCCATGCTCAAGCGTACCGCCGCCGAGGTTATCAAGAAGATGTTCACGGAGCTGGGCATGATGGCAACGGTCAACGAGGTCATCGACTACGACACCGCCGAGCTGATCGCCACGGAAATGGGCGCCAAGGTGGAAAAGGAAGTGGTCGTCACCATCGAGGATCGGATCATCGATGACAGTGAGGACAGCGAGGAGAACCTCGAACCCCGTGATCCCGTCGTGGTGGTCATGGGTCACGTGGACCACGGCAAGACCTCCATTTTGGACGCCATCCGCAACACCTCCGTCACCGCCACCGAGGCGGGCGGCATCACCCAGCATATCGGTGCGTACCGTGTGTCGCTGGGCGGTCAGTCCATCACCTTCCTCGACACGCCCGGTCACGCCGCATTCACGTCCATGCGTGCCCGTGGCGCCATGGCGACGGATATCGCCGTGCTGGTCGTGGCCGCCGACGACGGTATTATGCCCCAGACGGTGGAGGCGATCAACCACGCCAAGGCCGCCGGCGTTTCCATCATCGTTGCGATCAACAAGATGGATAAAGAGGGCGCAACGGTGGATCGCATTATGCAGCAGCTGACCGAGTATGAACTCGTTCCCGAGGAGTGGGGCGGCGACACGATTTGCGTCCCCGTTTCCGCCAAGACGAGAATGAATATTGATAAACTGCTCGAGTCCATCCTTTTGGTGGCGGAGATGCAGGAGCTGAAAGCCAATCCCAACCGTGCCGCCAAGGGCATCGTCATCGAGGCACGCCTCGACAAGGGCAGAGGCCCCGTGGCGACCCTGCTGGTGCAGAACGGAACGCTCAAGAGCGGTGACGTCATCGTCGCCGGCACCGCAGTCGGTCGTGTGCGTGTGATGACCGATGACCGGGGCAGAACCGTCAAAAAGGCGGGCCCCTGTGTGCCTGTGGAGATCACCGGTCTTGCGGATGTTCCCCAGGCGGGCGATGTGTTTGACGCCGTTTCCGACGAGCGTCTTGCCCGTGAACTGGTCGAGCAGAGAAAGCAGAGCGCCAAGGAGGAGCAGTTCAAACAGTTTGAAAAGGTCACGCTGGATAACCTCTTCGATTCCCTGCAGGCGGGCGAGCTGAAAGACCTGAACGTCATCGTCAAGGCGGACGTACAGGGCTCTGCGGAAGCCGTCAAGCAAAACTTGGAGAAGCTGTCCAACGACGAGGTGCGTGTGCGCATCATCCATGCCGGTGTCGGCGCTGTCAACGAGTCCGACGTCATGCTGGCGAACGCATCCAATGCCATCATCGTCGGCTTCAACGTCCGTCCCGACCCCGTTGCGGCGGTCAACGCCGAAAAGGAAGGCGTGGAAATGCGGATGTACCGTGTGATTTACGACTGCATCGAGGAGATTCAGGCCGCCATCAAGGGTATGCTGGCGCCCAAGTTCCGTGATGTGGACATCGGCCGTGCGGAGGTGCGCCAGGTGGTGCACATCTCTTCCGTCGGCAACATCGCAGGCTGTTATGTGCTCAGCGGCAAGATTGCCCGCAACGCCAAGATTCGTCTGGTGCGGGACGGCATCGTGATTACCGAGAGCGAGATCTCTTCCCTGCGCCGTTTCAAGGACGACGTCAAGGAAGTCAACAGCGGCTATGAGTGCGGTATCGGTTTGCATAAATACAACGATATTAAGGAAGGCGATATTTTCGAGGCGTATATCACCGAGGAATATCGTGATTGAGGATAAGTTATGGCGGGACACAGAGTGGACAGAGTGTCGGAGGATATCCGACGTGAAATTATGGCGGTCATCCGTGAGCTGAAGGATCCCCGTGTGCAGGATAAGCTGCTGACGGTGGTGCGTGTGGAGGTCAGCTCCGATGCCTCCTTCGCCAAGGTTTACGTCAGCGCCATGGAGGGCATCGAAACGGCAAAGACGGCAGTCAAGGGACTGGTCAGCGCAACGGGATACATCCGCCGCACCGTCGGTCAAAACCTGCACCTGCGCAAGACGCCGGAGCTGAAGTTTATTGCCGATGATTCCATCGCCCACGGCATGGGCATCGTGAAAATCATGGAGGATCTGCATACAGAGGATGCGGATTGAAAAAGGTGATGTGGTATGAAGATCGCACTGCAGGAAGCCGCAGAATTGCTGCGGACGCACGATAATATTCTCATTTTGAGCCACGCACATCCCGACGGTGACACCCTCGGCAGCAGCTATGCCCTTTGCCGGGCGCTGCTGGCGCTGGGCAAGAATGCCGCCGTGCTGTGCGAGGATGAGATACCGTGTGTGTTTTCATTTGTGGCGCAGGGGATGCCCCGCCCGGACTTTGAGCCGGACTATGTGGTGGCTGTGGATATTGCCACGGTCAAGCTGATGGGCGACTGCGTGGGCGAACGCTTTGGGGAACGTGTGGATCTTTGCATCGACCATCACTACACCAACAGTATGTATGCCGAAAAGGTTTTGCTCGATGATACGGCGGCGGCCGCCTGCGAAATTATGTACCGGGTGATCCGGGAGATGGGCGTGGAGATCACACCCATTATGGCGGAGTGTCTGTACCTCGGCGTGTCCACCGACACCGGCTGTTTCCGATATTCCAACGTCACGTCCAACACGTTGCGCACGGCGGCAGAGCTGATGGACTTGGGCGCCGACTGTGCACGAATCAACCGTGAGGTGTTCGAGACGAAAAGCCGTTCCTTTGCGGCGCTGGAGCGTCTTGCGCTCAACAGCGTGGAAACGTACTGCGACGGTCTGTTTGCAACGGTGCTCGTGACACAGGAGATGTTCCGGGAGAGCGGCGCCGGCGAGAGTGAGTTTGACAAGATCGCCGCCATCCCCCGCCAAATCGAGGGCGTGCTGGTGGGTGCCGCCATCCGTGAGCAGAAAAACGGAACCTATAAAGTTTCCGTCCGCACCAATCCCCCCATGAATGCGGCGGAGATCTGTGCGCAGATGAACGGCGGCGGACATCCTGCGGCGGCAGGCTGTACGCTGGAGGGCACGATTGAAGAAAACCGGCAGACACTGCTGCGTGTTGTGGAGACAGCCCTGCGCAAAGCGGGTAAAATTTGATGAACCCATGCCGCAAGGACAAGCTCTTTGCGGCAGTTTTCTTGGTTTATCACGTTTTTTTTGGGATTAAAAGTTTCGATCAAGCCTTTGGGAAGGCTTGCGGATTCCAAAGGCGGCGCCTTTGGTCGCCGACCGCAGTCGGCGAAATCCGAAGGCAATACCGCACAAATCGAGGCACACGCATTGCTTGAATCTTATTTCGTCAGCTTACACATAAATCCCTTGACTTGCGTTAGCAAGTCGGCGGTCTTTCTGTGCAACCTGACGAAAAATCTTGCTTCGCAATCCGCACACCCCGATTGTGTGGTATTGCCTTGACAACACCAAAAGCGCAGGAGGGGAGCCAGAACAGTCCGGTGGACTGTTTTGGCGTGGGGAACCCTCGCCGGGGGTTCCCCGGTGCGAAACACAAAATGGAGAAAGACTGATGCATTCCAAGGCTCCCCTGCGAGGGGAGCTGTCTGCGAAGCAGACTGAGGGGTTCAAAATGCCGCCGCAAGCAGACAGCAAAATAGAGCGGTAAAAACCTCCCAACGAGGCTGACGCCTCGCCGCCCTCCCTCGCAGGGAGGTCACACCAAGGTTCCCCGGTGCAAAGCCACCGAAATTATTCATTATTCATCAGCGATGCGACTTCATTATTCATTAATTCAACCTTGACATCGGGTAGGATATTATCCTACTTTATCCTACTTTTTCTCCCGCACCTTGGCTTCTCTTGGGAGAAGCCGGCACGGCGTAAGCCATGACTGATGAGAGAATGCGGTGTTGCTTATTGCCGCCCACGGCTGGCAATGAACGGCAAAGCCTTCCTGTGTCTGACCTCATCCGTTGTCGTGCAAAATTTTGCACGGGTATGGTTTATCCGTTTTATCCTACCGCAAGATTATCCCACCTTTTCTTCGGGTAGGATTTTATCCTACTTTATCCTACTTTTGTCCCTCACCTTGGCTTCTCTTGGGAGAAGCCGGCACGGCGCAAACCGTGACT
>JAQXLO010000209.1 GCA_029012165.1 Oscillospiraceae bacterium
CAGCCGGTGCCGTGGGTATTGGGATTGTTGATGCGCTTTCCGGCAAACCAATGACAGCTGCCGTCAAACAACAGGTCATCGGCGTCCTGCAATCCGTGACCGCCTTTCAGCAGTACGGCGCATCCGTAGCGTGTATAAATCCTTTCCGCAGCTTTTTCCATGTCCGCACGGGTTTGGACGGACATTTCCGAGAGCACTTCGGCTTCGGGAATGTTGGGCGTGACAACGGCAGCCAACGGGAAAAGCAGGTCTGTCAGGGCGGTGACGGCTTCGCTTTGCAGCAGGGCAGAACCGCTGGTCGCCACCATGACCGGATCCACGACAATGTTTTTCGCCCCGTAGTGCCGCAGTCTGTCTGCGATCACGCGAATCAGCGCCGAGGAGGAGACCATTCCGATCTTGACGGCATCGGGGGTAATGTCCTCAAACACTGCGTCGATCTGTTTTTGCAGAAATTCCGGCTCGACCTCCGAAATCCCCGTAACGCCGGTGGTGTTCTGTGCCGTCAGCGCAGTGATGGCGCTGGTGGCATAGACGCCGTTCATGGTCATGGTTTTGATATCTGCCTGAATACCGGCGCCTGCGCAGGAATCCGATCCTGCGATGGATAGTGCTGTTTTCATGAAGCAACTCCTTTTGTATAGCGGCAGAGAGTGGTGCCCCCGGTCTGCCGCTCTGGTTTATAGGGATTCGGCAAATTGCCAAAAGGCTTCCGTGTTGTCGTAGGTGACAATATGGACATCGGAAAGTGTGCGTACACGCTCGGGATCCTGTTCGTAGGGACTGTACACAGACGCAACCAGAAAGCCGTCCTTTTTGGCGGTTTCGATGGCGTGGGTCGCATCCTCGAAAATGACGGTTTTTTCTTTCGGGGTGCCGAGGTGCGTGAGGGATTGGCGATAGATGATCGGCTCGTCCTTGCCGTGACCGACCTCGATGCAGTCGAGAATCTGCGAAAAGTAGTGCGCCATGCCGCACCGCCGCAGTGCCCGCTCAATCAGGGCATGGTCGCTGGCTGTGGCAACGCACATCCGCACACCCTGTGCGGCGAGCTTTTGCAGAAATTCCTGCACATGGGGCATGGGCTTGGCATCGTAGGTGTAGAAATGCTCGATTTGCTTCAGAATATCCGCAACGATCTGCTCCACGGAAAAGGGCAGAGCGTAGTCCTGCCGGCAGAATTCCGCCGCCTGCGCAAGGCTCATGGTGGACAGGGTGTCCATCAGTCCCGGCTTTGGCAAACGCTCCACGGTGCGCAGGTAGTCGAAGATGACGTTCATCCACATCCCCATGGAGTCCAGCAGTGTGCCATCCAGGTCGAAAATCGCACCCTCGATCATGCGCTCACCGCCTTTGCTTTTTCCAAAAGGGCGGCGGCGGCTTCGGAAATATTTTCTGCGCCGAACAGGGCGGAGACAACGGCGATGCCCCGCATACCGCCGCCCTGCAGCTGCATCACATTGGACAGGGAGATGCCGCCGATGGCGACGGCAGGGATGGACACGGATGCGCAAATTTCCCGCAGCTTCTCCGTGGTGATGCGCAGGGCATTGGTTTTGGTGGGCGAAGGGAAAACGGCGCCTACGCCCAGATAGTCTGCGCCGCTTTGCTCGGCAAGCCGTGCCTGCGGGACGGTTTTGGCGGTTGCGCCGATGAGAAAATCTTTGCCGGCTCTGCGGCGGATCTCGGCGACAGGCGTATCCTCCAGTCCCACGTGTACGCCGTCTGCGCCGCTGGCAAGCGCCACGTCCACATTGTCGGTGATGATGAGGGGGACACCGGACTTCCGGCACAGTGCCTTGACCTGTATGGCTTCCTCGAGGAAGGCATCCTGCGGCAGATCTTTTTCCCGCAGCTGCAGGATGGTGACGCCGCCCCGCAGGGCGTCCTCGATCTGCGCAAGCAGGGTCTGTCTGCCGACAAAACCGCGGTCGGTGACGGCGTAGAGCAGAAGTGTTTTTTCGTTAAGTTGCATGGCGTTCCTCCAATCGGGACAGGTAATCCTCCACATTTTCGCACCTCATGGCGCCGCCCATCACACACGCACCCGCTGCGCCGCCGGCACGGACGCAGGCGATGTTTTCGGGGCAGATGCCGCCGATGGCGTAGACGGGAATCGTTACCGCTTCGCATACACTGCGCAGGAAATCCGTCCCTCTGCCCGGCAGTCCTTTTTTGCAGTCGGTGTCGAAGATATGCCCGGCGGTAATGTAGGTGCAGCCGAGCGCTTGCGCTTCCAGAGCGTCCTCCACGCTGTGGCACGAAGCGCCCAGCACGGGGAAATGCCTGTCCAGCGTGCGCAGGAGGGGGAGCGGCAGGTGCAGGGCATCGTGGTGCAGTGCGGCGGCCACGGACGGGAAACCGTGCAAAATCAGCGGTGTACCGTACTCCCGGCACAGGGCGATCGCCTGTTCGGCGAGGGAGAAATACTGCGCCTCGGTCAAATCCTTTTCCCGCAGGAGGATGCCCTTTGGCCGTGCGGCGGCAAGCTTTGTGAGACGGATCCAAAAGTCCTCGGTGCACAATTTGCGGTTGGTCACGCAGAGAATGTCAGACATACAGGTAGTCGTTCAGCACAGGCTGCAGTCCTTCGTCGGCAATGTCGCTGTACATCTTGCCCAGACTGCGGTTGTCGTTGATCTCGAACTGCTCGTCGCCCTGCACCTCGTCCGTCTCCTTTCCGCTGTACTTGCTCTCGTGATCGCCGATGCCGGTGGAAACGCCGGCGGAAACCTTGGTGGCGGCGATCTTCACGATGCCGTTGCGAAACGCCGCACTCTCCCGGGAGGAAACGGTGATGCCCACGAAGGGCAGGAAGATGCGGTAGGCGCACAGCACCTGACAGAGCTGCTTTTCGTGTACATCGAGGGGATTGATTTTGTCGTTGTTGATGATGGGACGAAGCCGGGGGCAGGAGAGGGACATCTCGGCGTGGGGGTATTTGCGCTGCAGGTAATATACGTGCAGTGCGCTCGCCAGCGCATCCTTGCGAAAGTCCGAAAGACCCAGCAGTGCGGAGAACGCCACGCCACGCATCCCGCCCCGCAGGGCTCGTTCCTGTGCATCGAAGCGGTACGGCCAGACACGCTTGTGCCCCAAAAGATGGAGCTGTTCGTAGCGGTCGGCATCGTAGGTCTCCTGAAAGACGGTGACATAGTCGGCGCCGCATTCGTGCAGATAGCGGTACTCGTCGGTGTTGACGGGGTAAATCTCCAAGCCTACCATGCGGAAATATTTCCGTGCCAGCTTGCACGCCTCGCCGATATAGGCAACATCGCTCTGCCCACGGCTCTCGCCCGTGAGCAGGAGAATTTCCTCCATGCCGCTTTCGGCGATGATACGCATCTCCTTTTCGATCTGTTCCGGCGTCAGCTTCATGCGCTGGATGTGGTTGTAGCAGTTAAAGCCGCAGTACACGCAGTAATTCTCGCAGTAGTTGGCGATATACAGCGGGGTGAACAGATAGACCGTGTTGCCAAAATGCTTGCTTGTTTCCTCCCGGGCACGCTGCGCCATCTGCTCCAAAAACGGTTCGGCGGCAGGGGAGAGCAGCGCCTTGAAGTCCTCCACAGAGCAGGTTTCATGCTCCAGTGCGGCACGCACATCCCGGGCGGTGTAGGCGTTGTAGTCGTAGGACTGCATCTGCCCGATTACCCGGGCGCAGATGTCGGATTCGATCTGCTCCATGCCGGGGAGGTATTCCATGTGGTTTTTGCGGAAAGAGGGGTCTGTTTCCAGACGGTGTTTTTTCTCCAGCGCCTTTGGGGAAAGGTGTGCGGAGTCTACGAAAAATTGATTGTCCATGGCGTGCTCCTCAGTTTCGCAAAAAGCCGGTCAGCGGGTCGGAGGCGGATGCGCCCCGGGAGAGCACCCGACCCAGTCCGGAGAGGTATGCCTTTCTGCCCGCTTCGATGGCGAGACGGAAAGCAGCGGCCATCTGCGGCAAATCTCCCGCCGTGGCAAGGGCGGTGTTGGCCATAATGGCGGCGGCGCCCATTTCCATGGCTTCGCACGCCTGAGACGGTCTGCCGATGCCGGCGTCCACGATGACGGGCAGGTCGATCTCGTCAAGGAGGATCTGGATAAATTCCTTCGTGGCAAGACCCTTGTTGGAGCCGATGGGGGACGCCAAAGGCATGACGGACGCCGCACCGGCATCGACCAGTGCACGCGCCACATTCAGATCGGGGTACATATAGGGCATGACCACGAAGCCCTCTTTTGCCAATATTTCGGTGGCACGGATGGTTTCCTGGTTGTCGGGGAGCAGGTACTTGGAGTCCCGCATGATCTCGATCTTGACGAAATCGCCGCATCCCAGCTCCCGTGCCAGTCTTGCGATGCGCACGGCCTCCTCGGCAGTGCGGGCGCCGCTGGTATTGGGCAAAAGGGTGACGCCTTCGGGGATAAAGTCGAGGATGTTTTCCTGCTCCTTGGTGTTGGCACGGCGGACGGCAAGGGTGATGATCTGTGCCCCTGCATCACGGACGGCCGCTTCGATCAGGTTCAGGGAGTATTTGCCGGAACCGAGGATGAAGCGGGATGAAAATTCGTGTCCGCCGAGAATGAGTGTATCGTTTGTCATGGGTATTCCTCCTGTCGGGCGCAAGCTGCCCGAATCTTATTGTATTACGGTTCATATTGCCCGCCGAGAATGCGCAGGACGGTCTGCGCCTGATGGGCGGCACAGAGCATCACCCGGGGTGCAAAAAGCCCGTCCCCGTCGGCAAGGTCGCTGACGCCGTCGCCGCAAAGGTAGAAGCGGCTTGTGACTTTTCGGGTGCGGATGGCGTTGGGACTGCCGAAGCCCGCCATGCCCGAAGCCGCTACGAGATATTTTTCCGGCATGGTTTCCAGAACGAAATTGACCAGCATCGCCTTGGCTTCCGCCCTGTCAAAGGCTTCGCAGACGATGTCTGCCTCTTTCAGCAGGGCGGCGGCGTTGCTTTCACAGACGGTTGCCGTGTGGGGACAAAGGTCGATATACGGGGCGATCTCCCGCAGATTTTCGCACAGCGCCTCGGTTTTGTACTGCCCGATCTGGGCGGCTTTATACTGCTGACGGTGGAGATTGGTGATGTCCACACGGTCAAAGTCGATGAGGATCAGCCTGCCGATGCCGGCACGGGCGAGGGAAACGGCGATGTTGGAGCCGAGTCCGCCCAGACCGCATACCGCCACCGTGGCGGCGCTGAACGCCTTTTGGCACGCTTTGCCGTGGCGTGCCTCAAAGACCTCCTGAAATTCTTCCTTCGTGGGGAGCAAATCAACCGCCTCCCACGAAGCTGACGACCTCCACGGTGTCGCCGTCCTGCAAAACGGTCTCGGCGTACCGGGCTTTCGGGACAATGTCGCCGTTGCGCTCGACAGCGATGCGCTTTGGGTCAAAGTCGGTGGCTGCGAGATACTCGGATAGCGTCTGCCCTGCCACGGGCAGAGCGTTGCCGTTGATGGTTACCATAGCGTTCCCTCCAAAAAATAACGGGAAATCACCTGTGCAGGTAACTTCCCGTTTGTGTACTGTAAAAAGCATCCCTACGTTGGCATTACCCAAATCAGGTGATCGGTCGAAGGTTTCACCTTCCTCTCAGCCTGTCACACAAGCTCCCGTTGACTTCTATATTATATACCGCTGTGCAAAAAAATGCAAGTTTTTTATTGCCGGCAGTGGATCACTCCATGTAGCTGCCGGGGACTTCCAGCACGATGTCGGAAGTGGGGAATGCGGCGCAGGGGTGCAGATAGCCGTGTTCCTTGTCGGCAAAACGGCGGCCGTCGGTTTCCTCGGGGGTAAAGGCGGAGCCGCTGATGAGCTTCGAGCGGCACCAACCGCATTCGCCGCTGCGGCAGCGGGAGGGGGCGGCAATGCCTGCACGCTCGATGGCGACCAGAATCGGCTCGTCTGCCGAAGCGTCGCAGACCGTTTCCCTGTCTGCCTGCCGGACGGTCAGACGGAAGGTCTGTCCTTTGCATTCGGCGGGATATCCGGGCTGTTCCCAAACCTGCTTGGTCACGCCCAGCAGCTCCCGGCGGACATATTTGCGCTCGAGTCCGAGGGTGTCGATCTCCTTGGCGGCAAAGCGGTACATCGCTTCGGGACCGCAGAGAAAGACGGAGTATGGCTCATTTTCAGGGGCATACTTTTGAATCAGCTTTGCCGTGATGAAGCCGTTTTCGTACCCCTTTTTCTTCTGCTCGGAGAGCACATGGACGACCTTGACCTTCGGGCAAACGGCGGCGATGTCGTCCAGCTCCTTTTTGAAGAGGATGCTGTCCTCATCCCGACTGCCGAAAAGGATGGTCAGATCAAAATCCTCCAGACCGTCCCGGATGGCGTAGGCCATGGACAAAAAGGGCGTGATGCCGCTGCCGCCCGCCAGAGCGATCACGTGCGGGGCGTCACGAAATTTGTCGTAGTAGAAGCTGCCCTGCGGGTCGGAAACTTTCAGCGTTGTGCCGACCTTCCAGCTGTGCAATGCCTTGTCGGCGGCAAAGCCGTTGGGATTTTTGCGGATGGTGATGGCGTATTTGCCGTCCTTCGTCCACAGGGGAGAACAGCTGATGGAGTAGGGACGGGTGATGCGGCTGTCGCCGAACTGCATGGAAACGCTCAGATACTGCCCTGCACGGAACCATGCGGCGTTTTGCCCGTCTTTGCGGGAGAGGATATAGCTCTTGGCACCGGCGCCCTCATGGTCGATGATGTCGCTGATGACCATCTCCTGAAAGTCGGGGTGCAGGGCGGCGGCGTTGTCGTTGATCTTGAAGTGAGCGGAGATCTCCGCAGCGGGCGCATTGCGAATGACTTTTTCCCGGCGCAGCGGGAGATTTTTGAACCGAAGCATATCTAAAATGCCGATTTTGCCAACCTGAACTTTCATCATGCGTTACCTCCTGCTAGTCTTTGAAGTGCGGTTTCGGCGATCAGACTGCCGCACTGATAGGCGGAGCTGTATCCGTCGCCGCGAATGCCGGATGTGCCGATGGGGTACAGACCCGGAACCGCATAGTCCTTGTCAATCATCATGGAGCGGGAGATGATGTCGTCCCAATCCTGGGTCAAGTAGCCGTATACACTGCCCTCGGGTACGCCGAGGTAGCGGGCAAAGGTCCAAGGCGAAGCGATGGACACTTCCTCGATGTATGGGCGGATGTCGATGCCCGCCTTTTCCTTGAGCGTGTCGAGGAACTTATCGGTCATTTTCTCCTTCAGCGCAACGTACTGCTCCATCGGCAGATCGTCCCAGTCCTCGGTGGTGTGGAACATGGTGGTGAAGCTGACCATGCTCGTGCCCTCGGGGGAAGCTTGGGGATTGGCAATGTTGTAGCACAGGAAAATGCTGAACTCGTTGGTATCGACCCGTTCCATGGACTTATATTCCTTGACGGAATCGCAGGTGCCGGACAGGAAGATGCTGTAGTCATGAATGCCCAGTTCCTCGGCAGTCTTGTTCAGACCGAAATAGGCGGTGAACATCCGGGCGCCGAACTGGCGGTTTCTGGCGGCGGAGAGCTTCTTTTCCCGCAGGGGGATGCGGTCGGAGGGCATCATTTTGCCGTAGATAATGTCAGGGTTGATGTTGGCAAAGACCAGCTCCGCCTCCACGGTGCCCATGGTGGTCTCTACGCCGCAGCAGCGATTGCCCCGGAACAGGAAGCGCTTGGCACGGCAGTTGAACCAGGCGTCGCCGCCCAGCTCCCGCAGGCGCTCGACCATGGCAACGCTGATCTCGTGGGAGGTGTGGGTGGGAATCGCCGCACCGAGGCGGATGTAGTTGTTGACCATACAGCAGTAGTGCACGAAGGAGAGCTTCTCCATATCCACGCCCAGATACGACCAGTAGGTGTACAGGATATCCTGCGCTTTCTGGGGAATGTGCATGGCGTCAAAAACGGCCTTGCAGTTGTAGATGCCCACACGCAGCAGGTTCGGATAATTCTGGATCAGAACTTTGACATCGGCGCCGTTGGGATCCTTGCCGGCGTAGTTGATGCCCTTGTCCACCTCGTCCAAAAGCTCGAACAGCTCGGTCACGGACGGACGGGAACCGGGAACATATTCCTCCATTTTGTTGATGAAATTGTCCACGCCGGCGGGCATGGTGACGTCCATGGGCGAACCGTCGGAAAACTTGGAGATGATGCGGAAGCAGTCCTCCACGGGACACCAGTCGATCTTCACGCCGTAGCGTTCCATCTGCCGGCGGACGCTGCCGGGATTTTCGGGTGTGCCGACGCCGCACATCTCGTGCAGGGAGGGCTCAAACTCGAAGCGGCCTCGGCGGAAACTGGTGGCACAGCCGCCGGGAATGTTGTGCTGTTCGATCAGCAGTACCTTTTTGCCGGCCAGCGCACACTCCAAAGAAGCGGCAAGACCGGCACAGCCTGAGCCGACGACAACGACATCGTATTTGGGCATAATGGTCATCCTTTCCAACAAAATATAATTATGCTCTGAAAAAGTGCTTACAGCATCACTTCGTGACCCGTGCGGGCGGATTCATAGATGCCGTCCAGAATGCGCATCAGCTCCACACCGTCCTCGGCGGGAGCGATACAGGGCGTGCCGTTTTGCACGCAATCGACGAAGTGGTCAATCTCCTTGTGGAACAGAGTGTCGAAGTCGTACTCCTTGGCGCCGTCATACTCGATGTCGATGAGGTGGCCGTTCAACTCGGAGTACAGGTGGATGTTGCCGTCGATCTTGGCGCCGGCTTTGGTGCCGAACAGCTCAATTTCGCCCTTGGGCTTGCCGTTGAGACTGAAGCTTGCCTCGACCGTCATACTGCTGCCGTCCTCAAAGCGGATAATGGCGCTCGCCAAATCCTCCACGTCGCAGATGATCTTGCGCTCGGGGTCACGGTCGGCGATGTACGCTTTGCCGTCCTTGATGCTCGGACGGTCAAAAAGCTTCTGATAGGTCACGCCGTAGACGGAGGTTGCCTTGGGTTTGCCCTTGAGATAGCGCACATAGTCGATGACGTGCACACCCAAATCGATCAGCGGACCGCCGCCCGAGCGGGACTTGTCGCCGAACCAGCCGCCCGGGTTGCCGTGGCGGCGCAGGTAGGTGGTCTTGGCGTAGTAAATCTCACCGAAGAAATCACTCTGCACGTTTTCGAGCAGAAGCTTGCAGTAGGTTTCGTAGCGGCGCACGAAACCGATCATCAGAAGCTTGCCGCATTCCTCGGCGACGGCTTGCATCTCGGCGGCTTGTGCGGCGTTGAGTGCCATCGGCTTTTCGACCAGAACGTGCTTGCCTGCACGAAGCGCCGCTATGGCACATTCGGCGTGGGCGCTGTTCCATGTGGTGACGCTGACGATGTCGATTTCCGGCAACGCACGCAGCATCTCGTCCTTGTCGTCAAACACACGCTCGGCGGGAACACCGTAGGTGTTTGCCTTGTCGAGCGCACGTTCTTTGTCGATGTCGCACAGAGCGTACAGCTCGACGTTGGGATTGTCCCTGTAGGCGTTCATGTGGTTGCGGCTGATGTTGCCCGTACCGATGACGGCGGCTTTCAAAACGGCCATAGTATCTCCTCCTTATTTACCCACGAGGCTGTTCCAATTTTTGCGCAGTTTCATGGTAGTGCCGACTTCGTTAAAGAAGCCGTAAATGTCAGCAATGAGACGGATAAAGAAATCCTTGACGCAGCTTTTGTACTGCGGGTGAGCGCCGGCGGCGGAAGTTTTTGTGATCGTGAACGTGTGGAACGGTTCGTCTGCCGACAGCTCGTAGGAACGCACGGTGACAGAATCCTCGGTAAAATCGAGCAGATTGTAAATCGGCTCTTCGGTGAGGTAGGCGTAGGCTATGTTCTCGCCCACGGGCGGTTCCTCGGCGTCGGGGTCTGCGGTGCGGGGATGGTTGACGGAAGCCGAGACCATGACGATCGTGCCCTTGGGGTTGGTCACACTGTCCAGACCGGCAAGGCTCTGGTTGGTGGTGTTGTCAAAAATGGCGTTGGACATGGTGTAGTAGTGGCTGTGGCCGAGCAGAGCAAGGTCAATGGAAAATTCATCCAAAATCGGCGCCCAAAGGGTGCGCAGCAGACCGTTTTCCTGCTCACGGTGCGGCAGGCGGCCACCGTACAGGTCGTGGTGGAAGGAGGCAACACGCCACTTGACGTCGGGGTTGGCCTCGATGGCTTCTTTCGCAAATCTGCGGTGGTCGGTCATGGAAGCACAGTTGCTGTCAAATACGAGGAACAGCACGTCGCCCTTGACGTAGTAGTAGTCGTAGGAAATGAACGGCGAGACAAGCGCTTTTGTGTACTCGTTCGGGTTGTTGGTGAAATACTTGTAGGCAATGCCCTTGCGGTCGTGGTTGCCAACGCAGAACGCAAAGGGAATACTGCGCATTTTCGGTGCGGCGGCGAGGGCGGTATACTCCGAGCGGTAGCCCCGGGTTGCCTGATCGCCCGAGGACAAAATGAGATCAAGCTCCGCCTTGTCCGAGGCACGCTCGAGCATGGTCGAGAAGGTGTAGCTTTGGTAGACGAGAGAAGGCTGACCTTCCTGCGCCTCTTCGTCACGGCTGACGTGGATGTCGGTGGTGTACAGGGCGGTGAAGTCCTTGCCCGCCACGGTCGAAAATGTGGCTGTTGCGCTTTCGCCCAAATCGGTCACGCACTTGTAGAAGTAGGTCGTGCCGGGGCGCAGATCGGTGACGGTGACCTTGTTGGATCGGTCGCCCTCGGGGGTTTGGACGAATGTGCCGGTGTAGGTGCGTGCATCGGTGAAGTTTTCGTTTTCACTGACGATCACACGGGGCGTACCGGCGTCCAAAGGGGAATACCACGAGAACCCCCGCTGGGTCTCATCGGCGCCGGGCGCCATGTAGACGGCGCTGCCGTCCTCTGTATAGCGGGCGTAGTAGTCTGCCCAAGCGTCGTCTGCGGGCAGTGCGTTCGCACCGACGGACATCGTGCCGCACAGCAGAATCAGGCACAGCAAAAAAGACAAAGTACGCTTGCAACGTTTCATCAAAAATCCTCCCTTTGCAATGCAAAAAACTATACAAGTTATACTACCACAAATTCCAATAAAGTGCAACAACTATTTCACTTGAAATCGGGTGCGCCGGCGATAACAGAAAAAAAGCCCGCCGCTTTTGCGACAGGCTGTGGTTTACAGCAACAGTGCGTTTGTGATGCCGAAATAGACCAGCAGGGACAGGGCGTCCACGATGGTGGTGATAAAGGGACTTGCCATGACGGCGGGGTCGAAGCCGAGCTTTTTGGCAATCATGGGCAGGGAACAGCCGACGATCTTGGCGACCAATACCGTCAGCGCCATGGTGATGCACACGACCAGTGCGACCATAACGGATACGCTTTCGTTGTGCATGAGCAGTCTGTCCACGAGCATAATCTTGCCGAAGCAGGCAGTGGAAAGCGTCAGACCGCAGATGACGGCGGTGCGGATTTCTTTCCAAATAACTCTCGGCAGGTCGGAAAACTCGAGTTCACCCAGCGACAGCGCACGGATAATCGTGACGGAGGACTGCGAGCCGGAGTTGCCGCCCGTGTCCATGAGCATCGGGATAAAGGCGGTCAGAACGACGAGACGGGAAAGCTTGTTTTCAAAGCCGGTGATGATCATACCCGTAAAGGTGGCGGAAACCATCAGCAGCAGCAGCCACGGAATACGGTGCACGAACAGGTCGAAAACGCCCGAACGCAGATACGTCTTGTCCGAGGGGGTCATACCGCCCATGATCTCCATATCCTCGGTGGCCTCGTCTTCCATGACGTCCATGGCGTCGTCGAAGGTGACGATACCGACCATACGGTTCTCGGCGTCGGTGACGGGCAGGGCGAGGAAGTTGTACTTAGACAGCGCCTGCGCAACCTCTTCCTGGTCGGCGTGGGTGTTGACGGCGATGGGGTTATCCTCCATGAGTTCGGCGATGGTGTTGTCCTCGTTTTGCGAGAGCAGCAAGTCCTTGACCGTCACCAAACCGATGAGGGTCCTGTTTTTGTCGAGCACATAGCAGGTGTAGATGGTTTCCTTGTCCACGCCCGTGCGGCGGATGCGCAAGATCGCCTCGTCCACCGTCATATCGGGCAGCAGGGAAACATACTCCGTCGTCATGATCGAACCGGCGGAATTTTCGGGGTAGCGCAAAATCTCGTTGATCTCCTTGCGCATTTGCGGATCTGCCTGACGGAGAATACGCCGCACCACGTTGGCGGGCATTTCCTCAACGATGTCTACGGCGTCATCGACGTACAGCTCGTTGAGCACTTCACGCAGCTCGGAGTCGGAAAACCCTTGGATGAGCAGTTCCTGCGCATCGGGGTCCATTTCCACAAAGGTTTCCGCCGCCAGTTCCTTGGGCAGCAGACGGAACAAAAGCGGCAGAGCGGACTCCTCCAAACCGTCGAACACGCCGGCAATGTCGGCGGGGTTCATGGTGATGAGGATGTCCCGCAACGTGGCGTACTTCTTTTCCTCCAGAAGCAGCTCCAGCGTTGCCTCAACAGTAACATGGTGTTCTGCCATCGGTTCTTTCCTCCTTATCCATAAGCATCATGGTCAGAGATTCGGAAGCCGACACGGCAGGTCAAAAAATCAAAATCGGGAACGCTCGGCACGGACGCCGGCGCATCCCTTCGGACTTCGGCCTACCGGTGTGCCGCTACTACTTCCAGCATCCATGACGTTCCCTCCTTATTATCTTATTTTGGGCTTTAGCCCACTAAATTATTGTAAACCTTTTGCCGAAACTTGTCAAGGTCGGACAACAGAAATTTTATCCGCAGAGTTTCACATCCATTGCAGTCTGTCCTCTTCCACATCCCGTATATGTGCCGTGTCGTTCAGCATGGCTATTTTTATCGTGCCGTCTTTGAAAAAATTGATTTTGCTGACCGAGGCATTATACACGCACATACGGACGGACGGCTCACGGATCTGCAGGATCTCAAAAATCATGCTGCCAATAAACCCGCCGTGGGAGACGACCAAAACTTTTTCGCCGTTTGTATATTGGCGCCGGATGTCGGATAAAAATGCATCTGCACGTGCCCGGATCGCCTGCGGGGATTCGTCAAATTCACAAAAGCCGGTTTCGGTTTGGGCACTGCATATTTCGGTCAGGCGGTTGTCCAAAAAGGTTTCGCAGTCCGCATACTTTAAGATGGTCTGTGCCGTTTGCTTTGTTCTCAGATATGGACTGCTATACATTGCCGTCAGGTTTTCGCCGATAAATCTTTTGCCCACCGCCTCGGCCTGCTTAAAGCCCAACGGCGAGAGGGAGGGATTTTCTTTATCATAGTCCAACACAACGGACGGATCCGTGTTTTCGGAATCGGCATTCCCCATGCTTTGTGCATGGCGGACAAAATACAGCATCAAAACACAGTTTTCGTTTCGCACCGAATCGCCTCCTTGAACAATACAGCACATCAGAAATCCTTGTCGATATCCGCCTGGGAGACGGCGCCGGTCTGCGCACGTATTTTTTTGGCGCCCTTGTGGCTGCCGAACAGCAGCTGTACACCCCGCACGAGCCAAAAGACCGGCAGTAAAACGGGCAGTTTTTTCAACACGGGATAGATGTCCTGCATGACGGACAGAGCGGGGAACAGAAGCGTGAGATAATAGAACAGCTTTTTGCTCTTTACACTTTTGCCGGGCATGGCCTGTACGGCGTGCTTTGCCGCATTCTCCGCCGCAATCTCCGCCGTGCCGAACACGCCGCTGAACAGCATTTTTTTGGAGAACGCCACCAGTGCCTCGTCCGCTTCCCCTGCGTGGAACCACAGACGGCACAAGGCTTTGACCTGCCGCTCAAACGTCAAAAAGCCGCTGTTTTCCAGGCGGCTGTCGATGTAGTCCCAGTCCAGCGCAGCTTCATAGTTTCGCAGGAACAGCTCCACATCGCACACGGAGCGTACCCCCGTGCCGCCGCCGATAAAGTGCTTGTACAGATGGGCGATCATGTAGATGTAGCAGTCCTCATTGGTCATGGCAAAGGTATGCGCACAGTTTTTGACCGGGACGGCACGCTCCCAGTTGGTGTCGAAATGACCGGTATCGTCCCGGACGATGGCCTTGTGCATCTCGATGTTCATGATGGGCTTTTTCTGGTAGACCTCCGGGTTGCCGCCCAGCTCCGTGGGCAGATACTCCAGCGCCTCTAAAACACGGCGCACGTCGGCGGACTGCTCGGGCTTGAAGAGGATGTCCATGTCGCACATATAGCGCATGGCGGGATTGGGGTAGAGGTTTTGCAGTACCCAGCCCTTGAGGGGCATGCAGTCAATGCCGTTGATCTCAAAGGCGTTGAGGATCTTGTTGCCCTCAGCCTGACGGATGTACTGGGCAACGACCTCTTTTTTGTACGCCGTTTCAAAGCGGGAGAGTACCTCCCGAGGGACACCCTGCGCCTTGGACAGCCCTTCGCAGATCATGGCCTCCACCTTTTGCAGGGTGGCGAGGGCATAGAGGTTTTCAAAGTCCGTGTCCTGCGGGACGGTGACCGCTTCTCCGCCCAGTGCCGAGGCGAGCAGGGAGACGAGCAGGTTGGCCTCTTTCCACTTGTAGATCATTTTGCATCGCCTCCCGAAGCGGAATGCAGATGCACATCCATCTGCGGGTAGGGAATGGAGATCCCGTTTTCGTCGAAGGCACGCTTGACGTTCTCGTTCAGTCGGAAATAAACATCCCAGTATTTGTCGGACGGGCAGTATGTACGGCACTGGAAGTTGAGTGAACTGCTGTCCTGCTTTTCGAGCAGCACCACCGGCGCCGGATCCTTGAGCACATCCGGGTCGCTGTCGGCCGTGCGCAAAATGATCCGCCGCACTGCGTCTATATCGCTGTCATAGCTGACGCAGAAGGTCACGTCCACACGGCGGGTGGGCAGGGCGGAGTTGTCGATGAGCACATTGTTGGAAACCATGCTGTTGGGGATGACGATCTGCCGCTGATCGACGGTGATGATCTTGGTATAGAACAGGCTGATGCTCTTGACCGTGCCGCTGTATTCGCCGAAGGCGATGAAATCCCCCACGGAAAAGGGTTTGAACACGAGAATGACAAAGCCGCCTGCAATGTTGGACAGACCGCCCTGCAAGGCAAGACCGATGGTCAACCCTGCGGAGGTGACCAGGGCGACCATGGAGGACATGGGCACGCCCAGAACGGCGGCGGCAGAAACGACCACCAACAGCTTGAGCCCTATGGAGATGGCGCTTTTGAGGAAGGAGCGGACGGTGGGCTCCAAGCGTTCGTAGAGCTTCGATTTTTTGTAGAGCTTGACGATGAAATTCGTCAGCTTGAAGCCGAGGAACAGCAGAAGCGCCGCAAACAAAAGACGAAAGCCGTAGGTGATGGCGAAGTCGTAGATCTTGTCGAGCAGTTTGTCGAGAAAGCCGGTGGCCTCCTCCAACGTGATGGGTGCCAGAGTCGTTTCTTCCATTTTATTTTTCCTTTCCGTAGATCATTGTACCGATCCAGTATGCCGGAAGCGAAAGATGCAGCTGAATCAGCCGGATCATGACCCAATCCAGAGAGCGGGATCTTTGCGCTTGAATGTCGAACCGGCGATACATATCCTGAAACAGCGGAGAATGCGCTATACGGCGAAACTCGCCGAAACGATGCTCTTTCCTGCGGTACAGGTTACCAAAGAGAAGCTGGGAAATATGACGGAAGGTATACTCGGCGTTTGCTTTGTTTACATCGTCTTTATTCGGACAGTATAAATCAATAAGCTGTCGTTTCGTTTCGTACTGGCGAAGAAGCGAATCCGTCATGGCGGGTTTGTATTTGCGGCTGCGAATCAAGCTTCCCGATACGAAGCGGTAGGCATACAGTACGTCGTCCAAGGCACTCACACGCTCGGCACGAAGCAGACACTCCATGCAAAACGAGGCATCCTCGCAGATACGGATGTTCTCGTCAAAGCGAATGCCCTTTTCGTGAAACAGCGCAGCGGAATACAGCCGCCGCCAAACGAACATCAGGGAGCCGTCCCTGACCAGCTGCGGCATCAGCGTTTGAATCTGTGCCTTGTCCAAAACTTCTCCGATGGGGAAATGCGGCACGCAGATCGACAGGGTGCCGTTTTCGTTAAACGAACGATAGGCACAGGTCACGACTTCGCTGCCTGTGTCTGCGGCGGTGTTGTACAGCTTTTCATACATGGACGGATCCACCAGATCGTCCCCGTCCACAAAGCCGATGTATTCCCCCCGTGCAGCGTCTATGCCGCTGTTGCGTGCACCGCTCAGTCCCTTGTTTTGCTGGTGGATGACACGGATGCGCGCATCCTTTTGCGCAAGCTTGTCCGCAAGGGCGGAACAGCCGTCGGTCGAGCCGTCGTCCACGAGGATGATTTCCAATTCCCGAAGCGTTTGTGCGCAGACGGAGCGAACGCATTCTTCCAGATAGTCGATGCCGTTGAAAAAGGGGATAATGACGCTGACCTTGACCGTATCCATTCGCAACACCTCCGTTGAAAAGTACCTATTGTATAGTACAAAAAAGACGCCCGTTTGTCAATACGAAAGGACAACGGGCGCAGGCGTTAATCGGGATTGGTTATAATGGTAAACGGCATGGGCAGCAGCCGCAGGACGACGGGACCTATGATGCTGTCCGCATCCACACAGCCGATCTCCTCGTAGCGGCTGTCCACGGAATTTGCACGATTATCCCCCAGGAGAAAAACCTTGCCCTCGGGCACGGTCAGCGGGAAGTCCACGGTGCCCCGGACACATTTCCCGTCCTGCAAATACGGTTCCTTCAAGGCTTCTCCATTGACGGTGACGACGCCGGTGTCGAAGTCGATGTCCACCGTGTCGCCTGCCACGGCGATGAGCCGCTTGATCAAGCGGGCATGGTAGGCGTTGTCCGTATTCGTGATGATGATGTCGCCCTGTTTCGGCTCTGCCAGCCGGCAGGCGGCGATCCAGTCGCCGCTTTGCAGGGTGGGCAGCATGGATTCGCCGTCCACGAAAATGATACGGAACGTGACGTTAAACAGGACGACGATCACGGTGCAGAGCAGAAAAAATTTCAGAATGGCTGTCAGACAGCCCTTGGCGTGCCGGCGCATACGATCACCTCTCGATCAAAAGCCGGCGTACAGCCAGCTGTGCTTTTGTGCTGTCCAAATTGCCCAGCCCCAAGAACCGTCCGCCCGGCGCATAGACACGGTACAGGCCGTCTGCGCCGAGATCGTGCAGACGGTCGGCGTTCAGTTCGCCGCCGTTGCAGAACCGGGTCGCCTGCTTGTCGGTGACGCTCACCGCCGGGTAGGGGGAGAGCACCTTATCCACGGAGTAAATGCAGCTTTGCAGTGTTTCCTGCGAACAGCTGCGCAGTTCGTCAAGGGTATGCGCTTCGTCTGCGGAGAAGCCGTTGGCCACGGTGCGGCGCAGGGCGGTCAATACGGCGCCGCAGCCGAGGGCTTCGCCCAGATCCGAGACCAGGGAACGGATATAGGTGCCGGCGGAGCAGTGCACGTCCACGGTATATTCTCCCTTTTTTTCGTCGAAACAGACCGTCTGCAAAGAGAAAATTTCGACTTCCCGTGCCTCCCGCTCCACCTCGATGCCCTGCCGGGCGAGGGCGTACAGCCGCACCCCGTCCTTGCTGACGGCGGAGTACATGGGCGGGATCTGCGCAATCTTCCCCCGAAACGCCGCCAGCGCATTTTCCACGTCCTGCGCTGCGGCGTGTACAGGTCTTTGGGAGAGGACGGTGCCGGTGATGTCCAGCGTGTCGGTGACGGTGCCCAACAGGAAGGTGGCACGGTACGCCTTGTCATGGCACGGCAGCAGCTCCATAAATTTGGTGGCGCCGCCCAAAAGTACCGGCAGCACCCCGGACGCCATGGGATCCAGCGTGCCGGTGTGCCCGATCTTCTTTTCCCCCGTGATGCGCCGCAGCTGTGCCGCCGCCCAAAAGGAGGTGATCCCCTCGGGCTTGTCCAATACGATTACACCTGTCATAGCGTCCTCCGATTTGTAAACTCTGCGGTCAGTATACCATATTTTTGCGCAAAACGCAAACCGGAGTGTGAAGGAAATGTGGAAATTTATTGAATATTTCGTGAATTTATATAAAAAAGGGTGTTGACAAACGGAATTTTTTGATATACAATACGCTTAGGTTATCAGAGTGTATTCCGATGAGGTGGCAGGATTTTGCGAAGTGTACAGGACAGTCAGCTTCTTGAAGCTGCCCGCAGAGGAGACAACGATGCCATTACGCAGCTGATGACCGGCTTGCTCCCCTTTATCCACAAAAAAGCGTGCATCTGCGCAAGTGTCAGCGGGCTGGATGCCGAGGATCTGGCGCAGGAGGGGCTGATCGGTTTTCTCGGTGCCGTGCGCACCTTTCGTGCGGACAGCGGCGCACAGTTCTCCACCTACGCCTGTGCCTGCATCCTCAACGGGATGCGTTCCGCCATGCGCAGGGTCTCAAAGCCCGGTGCCGTGCCTGCGGCGGCGGTGGTGCCGATGGACGATGTCCATGTGTACCCCGCACAGGAGGATCCGCAGGATATTGTTGCGGATCGGGAGGAGGCGGACGGTCTGTGGCGGATCGTGGACAAGCGCCTTTCCCGGCGGGAGCAGCAGGTGCTGCGGCTGTATATCGGCGGCGACAGCTATGCCGCCATTGCACAGAAGCTTTCCCTGCGGGATGCCAAATCGGTGGACAACACCCTGCAGCGCATTCGTAAAAAACTGAAGTCTTTCAGTTAAATAAAGATATGCCCCAAGTAGCTTAAAGTAGAGCGTAGTTCATTTTCTAAGGTGGCGGTGCGAATCCGTCCGCGGGCAAAAAATCTATTCAAGCGAGGTAAAAACCAATGTACGAAGACAAAACACTCACCTGTAAGGAATGCGGCGAAGAGTTCGTATTCACCGCCGGCGAGCAGGAGTTCTATGCAGAAAAGGGTTTCGTCAATGAGCCCCAGCGCTGCAAGGCCTGCCGTGACGCAAGAAAGAATGGCACCCGTGAACGCGAAATGTTCGAGGCTACCTGCGAGAAGTGCGGCGGTGTCGCAAGAGTTCCTTTCAAGCCCCGTGAGGATCGTCCCGTCTATTGCAGCGAATGCTTTGCAAAGATGAAGGAAGAGGCATAAGTTAGTTTTTATTTAGCTTTCAGTAGATAAAAGACTTTTTTATGCACGGCAAGAGCCGTCACAGTTTTGCGCTGTGGCGGCTCTTTTTCTTTCTTGATGGAGTATAATGCCGCTTTACCGGTCGCCGTTGACGGTGACGGACCACAGGTCGGCGTCGTCGATATAGAGCTTCAGCCAGGCTTTGCTCATTTTCGTCGTTGTGCCCGTCCACCGCATCACAAGCGCCGTGCCGCTGCCCTGCAGCGGGACACAATCCTCCGGCGAAAAGCCCGGAACGAATGTTCCGTCCTCATCCAGCAGACCGCCGCATATGCGCCCACGGATGTCGGCGTTGATGACCACCTCGGGACAGGACGGGTCCACATAGCCGTTCACGGTGAATGCAAAGTGCTTTTTTACGCACAGCCCCTGCAATCTGTCCCGGGGAAAGGCGGCGAGCATATAGCAGCCGTCGTAGCTGTCGGGCATCGGCGCATCGCAGTGGCGGCGGTTGCTGGCACTGTAAATAATACACTGCCTGCCGTCCGGCAGCGTGTGCACCCCGGCGGCGGCATACATGGAACCTCTGTCGTATGTATCGCCGTTTGCCACAAAGGGCGCACGTACATACCTGTCGAAGCTGATGCCGTCACGGCTCGTGGCCAGACGGATTTGCAGTGTTTCGGTGGTGTGGTCGAAATAGGAATAAAAAAGATAGTGCACCGATTCGCCGTCCCCGGTCACCTTGGTGGCGGCGCTGTTGTAGTAGTCGGTGTTCAGATCGTCGCAAAGATCCGGGCGCAGAATCGTCACAGGCTCCTGCCAATGCACGCCGTCGGAGGATTCCTGCCTGCCGATGCTGCGGCATCCGTTTCGTTCCAGCGTGCGAAAATAGCCCACATATTTGCGCAGAGTGCCGTCCCACTGCACCACGCACTGCGTATCGGAGCCGAAGGAGGAGACGGGCATATGGTTGTAGTCCCTCGGAATTTCAGGCGCACCGTGCGTCCAGTGGATGCCGTCCGGGGAATAGGCGAAGGAGAGCAAGCCCTGTCGGCTGCCGTCCTCGGGACGCAGGAGCGCACCGAGAAAAACACAGCGGTACCTTGCCTGCGGCGGCGAGTTCGGGTCGATGAACAGGGAATGCCCGTGAAAACCCATGCCGTGGGTCAGCGTCGAGTCGATGACGATGTTGTTCTCCGTACTGCCTTCAAAGGTGCATACGCCCAAATGCGGCTTGTGCCAGTGCAGCATATCGTCACTCTCCGCATAACACAGCCGACAGCCGAAATCGTCGGCAGGGTCGGAGAAGGCTTCGTACCACATACGGTAACGGCCGTTGTCCCGCAGTACCGTCAGCCAGTTCAGGTGCCAGCGCTCCCACGGCTGATCTGCCGCAAAGACGGGACCGATCTTTGTGGTTTCGCCCAATTTGATTTCAAATTCGCCGTCTGTTTTCCACGCATCTCCCCGGCAGGCAAAATGATGCCTGTCCAATAAAAGCCTTTTAACCATCGTAGCCCTCCCTTGTTTTACTCCAATATAGCACAGCGTCCGCTTTTTTTCAATAGAACAGCGGCGAAGGTGACGGCAAACTATTGATGTATGACGTAAAATGATGTGAACCAAATTAAAAGAGAAGTCCAAGCTTCAATATGGTATAATTAAGTTGCAACACCCAAAAACCAATCGAAGGGAGGACTTCCGGTGAATATTATATCACAAGAAGCCCGGAAAAGGCAAGCAGTAGTTAAGCTGGCGAGAAGAAAAGGGTGTAGGTTTGCAATAGATGTGTTACAAAGAATAAAAAAAGGATGACGAATAGCGAAACCTGTGTTACAGCTAAGTTACCACACAAAAAAAATAACAAGGAGGCTATTCGTCATGAATACTGTAACACAAACCATGTTGTATCGTCAAGCGC
>JAQXLO010000210.1 GCA_029012165.1 Oscillospiraceae bacterium
GTCTCGATCACCTCGCCGCAAGCACAACGGATCGTTGTTTTCTCATACTTGGGATGGATGCCCTGTTTCATTCTTGTCACCTCTTCATTTGTAGTCAAATTACAACATACGGATTATACCACAGCCATGCAGAGAATGCAAGTACTTTTTTAAAATTTTTCCGAAAATATACAGGATATGGCGTGCGGTACGTTTTTATGTCCATATCGGATGTGTTTTTTACGATTCTGCCGGGTCAACCTCCGATATCTTTCCGTCCGCAGAACGAAGATAGACGGAATAGAAGCAAGGAATCTGCATCCCATAGTCATTTTTAGCTTCGCAAAAAACATCATACTGTCGATAGCCTGCATTCTCTGCCGGTGATGCATCTGATTCACCGATGAAACGAACCACCGTCTGTGATGCAGATTCCGGGTATTTCAGCCTCTGCAAAGCAATCGTCCTTGCAGCTTGTTCAAAATCTGTGTCTGCAAACGGGGCATGATTGCGCTTTTCCTCCCGAAACGGATCATACCGCTCTGCCACAGCGTCTATGGTGTCTGCGGCATCGAAAGCGGTTTCATCGGCTTTTCGCACACCCACATCCCCAAAAAAACCGCTTTGCATCGTTTCGCCCGACTCCACCGTATAGCTTGCTTTAATATATATGCTGTAGTATACATTTTCTCCGTCATCCACGCAGTTCCATACATTGGAGTTCAGCACGGTAAAGGAGGATGGATCGTAGAGCTCGGCGCAAAACATTGCTTTTGCGGCTTCCACGGCTTTTTGCTCCAAGCGGTAGGAATCCTCTGTCCGATACGCCTGCGCCGTATCCAGCACTTGCACGGACTGGATCTGCGAAAGCGTCTGGCCGTAGGTTTTGTTGACCGCAGGCACAGAGGTCGGCTCGGTGAATTCGGGTGCAGGGGCGGCTGTTGTGCTCTCAACGGCAGAATTCTGCGGAAATAAAGT
Organism: Oscillospiraceae bacterium; assembly: GCA_029012165.1. Classification (GTDB taxonomy): domain Bacteria; phylum Bacillota; class Clostridia; order Oscillospirales; family Acutalibacteraceae; genus UBA1425. The sequence continues at coordinate 958 of JAQXLO010000210.1, forward strand.
GATCGGCTCTGCCGAATCCTCCGCTCTTTGACAAGCAGGCAAAAGCAGAAACGCAAGCAAAGCCGAAGCAAATACGATTCTTTTCATAAAATCAAACAAGAGACTCAAAAATCTCCCGGCGTGGATTGGGGATCACCACGCTGGACACGACCATGCCCTGCTCCTCGCCAAGGGAAACCCCCGCCTTAACGGCTTCGTTTACCGCCGCCACATCGCCGGTCAGAACAACAAAGGACTTGCCGCCGATGCCCGTCCCCAAACGGACGTCCATCAGATCCACTTCTGCCGCCTTAACTGCGGCATCCGCCGCATAGACCGCCGCCGTGATGCTGTAAAACTCCATCACCCCGACAGCGTTCACATCTGCCACGGGGGTGGACTGATTGATTGCGGAAATCACCTGCGGGTGCACACGGGGAATGATCACCTTGTCCACCACAAAGGAATCTGCCGCCGCTTCTCCCGCTTCCAAAGAAGCCGTAACCGCTGCGACCTCGCCGCAGAAAAGCACGTTATATTTTCCCGGGCAAACCGGCTTTGCAAACAGAAGTTCGACTTCGGCAGCTTTCAGAATATAGTCCGCTGCTTCAACGCCCTTTGCAATGCTGTTGGTTTCGAGAAAACCGATCGTTTCCATCATAATAGTTCATCCTTTCTTCAGCGAACGATGCGAATCGAATTACCGATCACCGTCGCCGTGCCGTCAATGGAGGCGTGCATATTGGTACCCAGCGCACCCTCGGGACATTTGCCGATGAGCTGACCCTTGGTGACGTGTTCGCCGTCCGCAATGATCGGGTCGCAGGGAGCGCCGATGTGCATTTTCAGCGGAATCCTGACTTCTTTGGGTTCGGCACACACAAGGTCGGTAATGGTATAATCATAGTATTTGAGAACGCCCGCTTTGGCCGCCGCCTTTTTAGAAGGCACCTTGCGCAGTTCACGCACGGGACTTTCCTGTCCCATCCCCTCGCCCTTGGGATAGCGGATTCCCGCCTGTCCCAACGCACGCTTGAGCATGCCGTTGATCTTTCTCGGCTGCAGTCCCATGGGGCAAGCGTAGATTTCGCAGATGCCGCACTCGCAGCAAAGCAATGCGTTCTGAATCTCGGGGTCGGACAGCAGTCCATCCAAACTGCCGGAAAGCGACGTTTTGCGCATAATCTTGTGGGGCTGGAGAGGATGTCCCATCAGGTGACGCGGACACATCTGCGTACAGTAGCTGCACTGGATGCAGGCGGAATGTGCACGGTTGAGCATATGCGCCACCGGGATGTCGTTGTGCCGGGACAGGAAACTGTCTGCACGCAAAACGAGAATACCGGAAGTGGTCTTGGTCACATATTCTTTGTCAAGTTCTGCCATCGGGATGGGTCTGCCCATCATCGGACCGCCGGAAACAAGGAAATACTCCTCGCACAACGCACCGCCAGCCAGCTCGATACACTCCCGGAAGGAGGTGCCGATGGGCACCTTTAGCACCACAGGCTTGCGCACCTCACCTGTAACGGTCAGATACTTTTCCGTAAAAGGCTCGTCTTTCAGGGCATGACAGATGCAAAGGAGTGTTGCGGCGTTGGTGACTGCACAGCCCACATCCAGCGGAATACCCGCAGGAGGAACCGTTTTGCCGGTCACTTCACGAACAAGGGTTTGCTCGTCCCCTGCCGGATAAAAGCTTTCCATGGTATGTAAAAGGATACGATCCGCATAGCGGTGTGCTTCGATCTCACCGGTCAGTGCGGCGATCTCACTCTTGTATCCCTTTTTCAGACCAAACGTACAGTCCTCTGCCCCCAGCTCCGCACGCAGAGACTCCGCCGTTTCCACGAGTTCCCTTGCGAAGTTCGTCATGATATAGCGGTCTGTGCGCAAAAGCGGTTCACACTCTGCACCGTTGATGATTAAATGTTTGATATTTCCGGAAAGCTTTACATGGGTCGGGAATCCGGCACCGCCGCATCCCACGACGCCCGCTGCAAAAAGTTTTTCTTTGAGACTCATTTGCTCTGTCCTCTCGCACTTTTATTTACAGATGTAAATTCGGATTATCCTCACGCCGCATTTCGATGGAGTCGATAATACCCACGATCGCACAGTCCACGACAAAATCATCGCCGCCGAGGGCACGTCTGGCCGTACTGCCGTCCACCACAAGCACCTGCTCGCCGATGCCTGCACCGACGGTATCGGCCGCAACAAACGTATCTCCCCGATGGGTATTGGTCTCGATCTCCCGAACGACCATCAGCTTGAAGCCTTCCATGCCCTCCTGCTTTTTGGTAGCCCAGACGTGACCGATCACTTCACAAATCAGCATAGCTTTTCTCCTTTTATACCATTTCAAGCACTTTTCCTGCGTGCAGGAAAACATCCTTGGCAGAAGGGGTAACCACGGTACCCTTCTTGAGCAGAATCACGGAATCGGTACACTTCTCCAGCATGGCCACAGCCATTGCCTCCGTAATGATCCCCTCGGGCAGATCATCCCCGGGAGCGGAACGGACGGTGTACTTGTCGATGGGTGTCTGTCCGTTGACAAGCTTGATTCCAAAGTTTTGCAGGGTGCGAACATACCCTTCCAAAAGCTGGTAGAAGCCACGGCTCATGGTGTTGGAATTCTTACGAAATTCCAACGCACACTCCATCAGAAATATTTCCTTGTCGCAGAGCAGACCGCTGATAACGGCGCACTGCACAGGCTTTGTATTCCGACCCAGCGCAATATCCGCAAGCTCGACCAGATTCAACTGTGTGATGTAGATTTTTTCAAACTTTTCCATATCCTCTGGACAGGTATAACACTCCATGGTGCGCAGGTTATACTTCTTGCGGATATGGACAGGCAGTTTATCGGGGCTGCCGATGACCAGCACGTCGGGGCATCCCGGTTTATCCGCCGTGTCCGGCTCCACCGAATCGCCCATAATGCGCATGACCTCTCGGGTAATCAGCTCCACAAGCTGTTCCTTGGAAAGTTCGGGCATCTATGACACCTTCTTTTTCTCTTATTTTACAATGTATGCCTTGGCAGTCTTGTCTAAAAGACAGGCATTCGCTTCGTCAAGATCAATGTGCATCGCAAGGGCAAACTTCTCACTGACACGGATGACCACGTCGTCCAAGGTCAACGGCCGTGCGCTTTCCACACGGACTTTCACGTGCTGACCGTCGGAAACGCCGAAGGCTCTCGCATCGCCAGGGGTCATATGGATATGCGCCTTGGCGACGATGACGCTTCCCGTTGCCTCGATACAGCCCTTATCCCCGAAAATGCAGACATCCGCCGCACCGCTCAGGTCGCCGGACATACGCACAGGCGCTTTCAGTCCCAAAGAGCGGCAATCCGTCATGGACAGCTCTACCTGTGTTTCCGGTCGTTCCGGGCCGAGGACGGCGACATTGTCGATGGTACCTTTGCGGGTAACGAGTTTGACACGCTTGTCGGACAAAAACTGTCCCGGCTGGGAAAGGTCACGCACGGGATTGAGCTTTTCCCCCGCACCGAACAGCCGTTCCACATCAGCGATGGTCAGATGCACATGACGTGCAGACGCCTCCGCAAACACAGAACCGTCCGAAGAGGGCACAACGGTCTGCCCCGTTGCACTGGCGTATTTTTCCAGCACACAGGCAATGATGTCTTTGATTTCTCTTTCGTTCATGGGTATTTCACCCTTTCTTTGCACCATACTTGCCGACCAAAAATCTGCAAAACAGGATATGCATACAGCTGGACAGCCGATTCAGCGCACGGATGATATCCAGCCGCTCCGGCACAGCCTTGGCTGCGGACAGCTCCGTTTGGCGCACAAGCGCACGGAGCTTATTGAGCACGGCGGGCATCTCTCCCATTTTGTAGTCCGGCATCGGGTGCGTTTTGAGTCCCAACTCCGACTTGATATCGTGGGACACACGGCGAAGCTCCGGAATTGAAAGACCGAGCAGCGTCACATTTTCGTCCACCGGCTTTTCCAGCACCTCGCACGCAAGCAGATTGCGTGTGTAGTCCAGCGTCTCCCCGAGATCCTGCGTCAACCGGGCATACCCCAACCGTTCCGACACGATCTGTGCCAGAATGATCTCCGCCTCCAACAGATCCAGCTTGCCTCGGAAGTCAATGACGGGATCCGTTTTTTTGATGAGGATATTGGCACGCAAATGCGTCATATCCTCCGGCTTTTCCTCATACGTCTTGCCGGTCTTTGCATCCACATAGAAGTGCATCCGATTGGAATGCTTCGCCTGTTTCGTATCGTCGAAGCAGGTTTTTTCGCCGCTTTTGACAGCGATCCCGATTCCTCGGACGGCAAGATACTCTCTTGCCGCCGGGGTAACAAAAACATCGGGAGGAACTGTATAGACTTTGATTCCTTCAAGCGACAGCGAGGACCGCAAGTCCGCTTCTGTCAGAATCCTCATCTATCGCAGTTGTCAAGCGACGGAAGGATGTACTCGACTTCGCTGTGGGGTCTGGGGATGACGTGGACGGAGACAAGCTCGCCAACCTTGGAAGCGGCCGCTGCGCCTGCGTCTGTTGCCGCCTTGACGGCACCGACATCGCCGCGAACCATAACGGTCACAAGGCCGCCGCCAACGTGTACCTTGCCGATGAGATGAACGTTGGCCGCCTTGACCATTGCATCGGCCGCCTCAACGGAACCGACAAGACCCTTGGTCTCGACCATGCCCAGTGCTAATAATGTTTCTGCCATTTTTGATTTCCTCCTGATACTCAAAAAATTCTATCTCGAAAGAGCTTTTGCTCTTACGGAAGCAATGTGTCTGCCAAAAGAGAGGTGACCATGCTGTCGTAATTCTCGTTTGGCGTGCGATAGTTCAGATACTTTTCCTTGCTGTAGTACAATTCGCCCGTCACGGCCTTGTAGAGATCCTTGCCTGCGTGGTCAACGTAACAGGAACCGTTCTCCAGTTTGACCTTGCCGTGATCGGAAATATGTTTGTAGGCCGTGATCGCCGTGGACCATTTGCCGTTTGTGAAATAGTCGATCAGCACGACCTCGTAGGATGATTTTTTGATAAAGCGCACTTTGCAAATGCGGGAATTGTAGCGGGTCAAAATGTTGGTTTCGCCGTCCGAGGACGCACCGTAGGCGCCGGAATGCGTTGCCGCCACAACGGGAGAGCCGTCTTTTTCGTCCAGAAACACCACAACGTCCAATGCTTTTTTATCCGCTTTCTCGCTCACGTCGTATTGCAGGACGATCTCCTTGACGCCGTCGCTGTCAAAATCAGTGAACACAGCCTTTTTCAGCATGGAGTAGTCGCAGCGGATCTCCTCTCCGTTCGGGTCTTGGATTCCGGATTTCAGCGCCATGGAGGGCAGCTGATCCTGATAGAACGTGCGCAGAACGGCAGGGACATCTTCATCCACAGAAGGCTTCGTGACAGCCGCTTTTGTGGTGACGACTTCCCGCACGGTCTCGCTGCTGCCGCAGGCCGTCGCCGAAAGGGTCAAAAGCACTGCAAGACAAAAACAAAGCGTTCGGACGATCTGTTTCAAAACACTCTCTCCTTCTCAGCTGCGTCCAAGGCGTGCAATGACTTCCTTGGCGATGCGCTCCACTTCGCTCCCGCCAAAGGAAGGCGGAGATGTGGGCGCAGGATTGGTGGTCGTCAGGGGAGCGCTGTCTCTTGCGGGAGATGCGTAGGAAACTCTTGCCGACGAGCCACCCCGCAGCTGCTCCAGTTCTTTCTGTCCGTAGGCGACCCTGCGGATATTCATCAGATGTAAGGGCGTGATGTTGTCTCCTGTGGCACTGCCGCCGACTGCGCCGCAGCCCAAGGTCAGTGCAGGCGGAAGCCCCGTCGTTGCGCCGACACCGCCCAGTGCACCGGGGGTATTGACAAGCAATCTGCAAACAGGCTTCTTCAGGGCAAATTCACGCACGATATTGTCGTTCTGCGTGTGCATGGTCATGGTATGTCCGGCACCCTCCACATAGAGGATCTCTATGGAGCGTTCACAAGCCTGCTCCCAGGAATCCTCCACATAAAACGCCAGG
>JAQXLO010000211.1 GCA_029012165.1 Oscillospiraceae bacterium
CGCCTTTATCGACAGTCTGGACGGAGCAGTCTCCCTCCTGAGAGACTGCTCCGTTTTTTCAGTTCTGCTCCAACACGGACGCATCCGCCGTGATGTTGACCTTTTTGTAGTTCTCCGCTTTCGGCATGAAAAAGACGTCGCCGTCCTCGTTGCCGCAGATGCAGTAGTAGTGCCCGTCCCGATAGACCAGCGCCGCACCGTCCTCCACGCCGATGCCGTCCTCGCCGACTTCGGGCAGGCGTTCGCCGAACTTCTGCCACACTTCGCTGATGTAGTGCGGGCTGTAGTAGCGGGGCAAAAAGCCGAGACACGGCAAAAAGACGAACGACCCGCCTTCGCCGCAGTCATCGTACCCGCCCGTGAACCAGCACATGGCGCCGCTGCTGAATCCCGAAAGGACGGTGCCCTTGTCATACGCTTTGCGCAGGGCTTTGTCGGCGCCCGTTTTGCGCAGGGTGTCCATGAGGAACTGCAAATTCCCGCCGCCGACATAGACAATGTCACAGCCGAGGATTGCCGCTTCGATTTGCTGTGCGGTCAACATTTCGTCTGTCAGAAACAGCGTCTCGAATCGGCTGCAGCCGATGCGCAGGAACGTGTCCTGCAAGGCTTCCTCGGATTCCCCGATGCGGTCAAAGCCCGCCGTGGGCAAAAACACTACAGAGGGATTCTCTTTGCCGGACAGGGATACGATATGTTCTGCGACGGTGTACATTTCGCCGTTGTCGAAGTGACCGCCGCCCAAGGCTACGATGGTTGCCATATGGTTATCTCCTTTGCTTTTTCTAAAGTGTAGCAGAAAATGCACAAAATGTCCATCTTTCGCCGCAAAAAGAAAAAATTTTTGTTGATGTTTTTTTATCTGTATGGTACTATAAAGATGTATCAACTGGGAAAGGAAGGATACATAACTATGAAATTTCCGATTGCGTTGCAGCTGTACTCCGTGCGTGACGATATGGCGGCGGACTTTGAGGGTACACTGCGCAAGGTCAAAGCCATGGGCTATGACGGCGTAGAATTCGCCGGCCTGTTCGGCAGGAGTGCCGCCGAAATCAAGGCGATGCTCGAGGAAATCGGTCTGGAAGCCGTTTCCGCCCATGTGCCGTACTACGATGCGGTGGACGATCCCGAGGCTGTTTTCTCCGTATACAAGGAGATCGGCTGCAAATATGTCGCTGTCCCTTACCTCACCGAGGAGCGCCGTCCCGGCACCGAGGGCTACCCCGAGACCGTCGAGGGCATCCGCAAGATGGGCGAAGCGGCGAAAAAGCTCGGTCTTGTGCTTCTGTACCACAACCATGACTTCGAGTTCACCAGCAAGATCGACGGCAAGTATGCGCTGGATGTGCTGTACGAAACCATCCCTGCCGACCTGCTGCAAACCGAGATCGATACCTGCTGGGTCAATGTGGGCGGCGAAGACCCTGCGGACTATGTGGTGAAATACACCGGTCGTGCCCCCGTGGTGCATCTCAAGGATTTCTACAAATCCGGCGAGGGCAAGGGCAAGCTGTACGAGCTGATCGGCATCGAGGACGACGGCGAAGCGGCGGAAAGCACCTTTGAGTTCCGTCCCGTGGGCTACGGTATGCAGGACTTCCCGAAGATCCTGGCCGCCTGCGAAACGGCGGGCGCACAGTGGGTCGTCGTGGAGCAGGATAACCCCAGCATGGACAAATTCCCGCTGGAATGCGCCGCCATGAGCATTGAGTACGTCAAAGGCTTATTTCAATAAAGAAAGGATTGTTTACCCATGAGTGATGCAGTATTGAATCAATTCACACAGGCTGTCGAGGAGGAAAAGAAAGTTTCCGACCGCAGACTGAAAATCGGTATCATCGGCACCGGCTGGATCGCCGAGGCGCACATTGAGAGTTATCTCGACATGGACGATGTGGACATCGTCGCCATGGCTGACCTGATTCCCGGCAAGGCCGAGAAGTTCGCCGCCAAGTACGGCGTGGAGGGCTGCCGCTTCTATCCCAGCCACAAGGAAATGCTCGACAACGAGGAGCTGGACGGCGTTTCCATCTGCACCTACAACATGACCCATGCCGAGTGCGCCATTTACGCACTGGAAAAGGGCGTCAACGTCCTGCTGGAGAAGCCCATGTGCGTCACCACCGAGGAAGCGGTGGAGATCATGCGTGCCGAAAAGAAGAGCGGCAAGATCCTGTCCATCGGCTTCCAGCCCCGTCTGGACGAAAACATGAAGATGGTCAAGCAGATCGTGCAGTCCGGCGTTCTGGGCGAGATCTACTACATCCAGACCGGCGGCGGACGCAGACGCGGCGTGCCGAACAGCACCTTCATTGAAAAGAAAACCGCCGGCATCGGCGCCATGGGCGACATCGGCTGCTACTCTCTGGACATGGTGCTCAACGCCATTGGCTATCCGAAGCCCCTGACCGTCACCGGCTACACCTCCGCTTTCTTCGGCGCCAACCCGAAGTACAACAACCCTGCGGACGCCGCCCGCTTCAACGTGGAGGATTTCGCCGCCGCATTCGTCCGTCTGGAGGGCGGCATCATCCTCGACTTCCGTATCTCCTGGGCGATGCACATCGACTCTCCCGGTGACACCATCATCCTCGGCAAGGAGGGTGCCCTGCGCATCCCCGCCACCGACTGCTGGAACGGCAGTATCGGCGGTCCCATGACCATCTACTCCGACATGGCGGGCAACCAAGTGGAGACCAAGATCCCCGTTTGCGAAAACAAGGGCAAGGGTCTGTTCTACAAGAAAGTGCGCTCCTTCCTCGACGCCATCCTGGAGAACGGCAAGGCGCCCGTACCGTCCAGCGAGATCCTGTACAATCAGGCGATCATTGACCACATCGTCAAGTCCGCAGAGCTGGGCAAGGAAATCGAGGTCGTCATCCCCGAAATCTAATCTCCGAAAAGCTGTGGGGCTGTTGCGCAATGTGACAGCCCCTGTTTTTGTTGCGAGGAATGTTCTATGAAAAACAAAAAGCCGCCCTTCGAGATCACTACGGCAATGATCGACGCCGTGGCGGATATTGCCCGGCTGGTCGGACAGCTGCAGGGAACCGCAATGTCGCCCGCCAGCCCGATTCTGCGCCGTACCAACCGAATCCGAACAATCCACGGCTCATTGGCGATTGAGCAGAACACGCTCAGTCTGGAACAGGTCACAGCCGTTTTGAACGGCAAGCAGGTTTTGGCGCCGCCCAAGGATATCGCAGAGGTCAAAAATGCCTACGAAATCTACGAGCGCATGGAGGAGTTGGATCCGTTTCGGGTGGACGATCTGCTGTTGGCGCACCGAATTATGACACGGGGTCTGCTCGAAGAATCGGGTGTGTTTCGTTCCAAGCCGGTGGGTGTCGTGGACGGGCAGGGAAACATCCTGCACTTCGGCACCTTGCCGCAGTATGTCCCGGATCTGGTCATGGAGCTTCTTGAGTGGGCAAAGCACAGCGATGTGCATATGCTGATCCGCAGTTGTGTCTTTCACTATGAATTGGAGCTGATCCATCCCTTTGCCGACGGTAACGGACGTGTCGGCAGACTGTGGCACACCCTGCTGCTCTCCCGGTGGAATCCGATCTTTGCGTGGCTGCCGGTCGAATCCATGATCCATGACCGGCAAGCGGAATACTATACGGCGTTCAACCGCGCCAACGGGGAGGGAGAAGCCACCCTTTTTGTGGAGTTCATGCTTTCCGTGATTCAAGCATCCCTCATGGAAGCAGCAAAAGTGAGCGATGGAATGAGCGATGCGCCGAAAAGGAAAGGGGAAATACGGCGAGAAGCAATCGAAGCGTTTCTGCGTGAGCACCCCAGTGTGCGCAATGCGGATGTGCAGGCGCTGTTCCGGGTGTCCCCGGCAACCGCCAACCGTTTGCTTTCGCAATGGGCCAAGGAAAACTTGCTCGTGCGTGTCCGGCGGGACGGACACTGGGCGTATATTCTAAAGAACAAATAAAAAAGTTGCAGGCAGATCGTTGTGATGACGGTCTGCCTGTTTTGGATCAGAATTTTGCTTTTTTTCTGCGGAAGAGGGGCAGGGAATCGTAGTATTCCTCCCACACCTTGTCCAGCACCACCGCCAGCTCCCGCATGAGCGCCTGGCTGTAGTTACCTTTGGTATTGTTTTTGGTGAACATGACCATCAGGTAGCATCCGCCGTTTTCCGTTTGCACCACGGCGCAGTCCCCGGCGGTGCCGTACATCCCGCTTTCCCAGTACCAGCCGCTCTTGTGGGCAACGGTCTTTTTCAGCCCGTCCCGAATGGGGGAGAACTTGGCTTCGGTCAGCAGTTTCCATGCAAAGTCGGCGTGCTCTGCCCGGGAGTGACAGTATTTGTACAGCGCATACCACTCTGCCGCCCGGTCGCTCACGGTGCAGTCGCCCATGTAGTTGTAGGACTTGACGACCGTGCCGCTGCCGAGACCTGCCAAAAACAGGTTGAAGGTTTCCTTGGTGGCATAGCGCAGGAAGGTTTCGTAGCAGACGTTGTTGGACACATGAATCATGCGTGTGAGCAGATATTCCACCGTGTAGCTGCCGCTGCCCCGACCGAAGTCATGGTAGTGGAGCTTGCCGGTGTTGACGTACATTTTGGTGTCCAAAGAGAGCTTGCCCTCATCCATCTGTTTACAGATGTACAGGAGCATGGCGGCCTTGATGGTGCAGTTGCTCTGGAACTTCTTGTTGGCGTTATGGGATGCAACCTCCTTCGGCGCTCTGCCGCTGATGTCGTACACGCCCCAGCCGACGGAGAAGTTGTAGCGCTTGTACACCTTGTCCAGCGCACTTTGCAGATCGTCGGAAACGGAATAGGTCAGGTTTTTGCGCACCCCGCCGAGCCGACACGCCGCCTGAGCGGACGGAACGCTTGCCGTGGCGAGAAGCAAAAAGGACAGGAAAAAAGCGCAGATTCTCTTGGATAGTTTCATAAAAGTCCCTCTTTCGACAGATTGCACATATTATACTTCGCAAAGCATAATTTGTCAACAAATCGGCATATCAAATCGTGATTTTTCCGTTTTTCACGGAAAATTGTGGGATTTGTGCTTCGCACCGGGGA
>JAQXLO010000212.1 GCA_029012165.1 Oscillospiraceae bacterium
GCGTTTGCGCAAACTCCTTCGGGCGCTCCGTTGTGATCAAATGCAGATCGGTCAGCTGGCAGATCCGAAAATGTCCGTCCGCGTGAAAAGACAATTTTTGCATAAGGTTAACCTCTATCCATTAAACCGATAAACAGATCAAAAAGCTCGTTGGTGTCCTGCGGACCGCCGCACGCCTCCGGGTGGAACTGGACGGAAAATGCCGGTGCATTCTTGTACAGCAGTCCTTCATTGGTGCCGTCATTGAGATGCACAAACAGTTCTTCCGCCACATTTGGATCTACACTTGTCGCCACCACGGCATAGCCGTGGTTCTGCGAGGAGATGTAGGTCTTTCCCGTTTTGGCAGACAGAACGGGGTGATTGGCGCCTCTGTGACCGAATTTCAGCTTCTCGGTGGAGAAACCGTTTGCCAGCGCCAACAACTGATGACCGAGACAGATGCCCATGGTCGGGATCTGCTCGGGGATCAGGGAGCGCAGTGTTTCAATCACCTGCGGGTTGTCCTGCGGGTCACCGGGGCCGTTGGTCAGGAAGATGCCGTCCGGCTGCATCGCCAGAATCTCTTCTTTGCCCGTATTCCACGGCACCACCGTCACATCGCAGTTTCGGGCGTGCAGCGCACGGATGATGTTGCTCTTGACGCCGAAATCCAGCATAACCACTTTGTGCTGCGTGTTTTCTGCCGGGAAGTCCCGCACTGTTTTCGTACTGACTGCCTCCACCGCACGCTCAATTTTATACTTGCGGATCTTATCAAGGTCTGCATTGGCAGGATGATCGGCCAGCATGCCGTTCATCGTGCCTCTCGAGCGCAGAATCTGCGTGAGTGCACGGGTATCAATGCCGTAAATGCCGACGATATTGTTGCGCTTGAGGTAGTGGTCGATCGTCTCTTCACAGCGAAAGTTGGACGGCGTTTCGCAGTATTCCCGCACAATAAACGCACTCGCACCAGTGCGTTCACCCTCCGCATCCTCGGAAATGATGCCGTAATTGCCTGCCAGCGGGAATGTTTGCACGATCCCCTGTCCGTAATAGCTCTGGTCGGTCAGCATCTCAATACAGCCGGTCATGGATGTGTTGAAAACGATCTCCGCAATCACTTCGCCGTCTGCACCGAAGGCTTCCCCGCTGAAGACGGTACCGTCCTCTAATATTAAAAATCTTTTCATCTTATTTCATCTCGAAATACTGGTCACGTTCGGGGCCGACGGAAACATACTGGATCTTGCAGCCGACTGCCTTTTCGATGTAAAGGATGTAGTCCTGCGCCTCTTTCGGCAGTTCTTCAAAGCTGCGGCAGCCGGAAATGTCCGTATGCCAGCCGGGAACATAGGTGTAAACAGGCTGTGCTCTCTTCAGCTTTTCGCCGGAGGGGAAGCTTTCTGTCTCCTGCCCGTTGACAAGATACTTGACGCAAACCGGGATCTGCTCATAAACAGACAGCACATCCAACTTGGTCAGCGCCAGCGTGTCTGCGCCCTGAATGCGCACACCGTAACGGGATGCGGGAACATCAAACCCGCCGACTCTTCTCGGTCTGCCGGTCGCTGCACCGTACTCGCCGCCTGCCTCACGAAGCTTGTCCCCTTCTTCACCGAACAGCTCGCAGGTGAACGGACCCTCGCCCACACAGCTGGAATACGCCTTCATGATACCGATCACGTTGTCCAGCTTGATGCCGGGAACGCCTGCACCTACGGGTGCAAAGCCGGCGATATTGGAGGAAGAAGATGTATACGGATAGATGCCGAAGTCGATGTCACGCAGTGCACCCAGCTGCGCCTCGAAAAGGATCTTCTTGCCGTTTTCGTGGGCTTCGGTGAGGTATTCCGTAGTGTCGCAGACAAACTTCTTCAGCGGATCGCCGTAGGTATGCAGCCACGAGAGCATCTCGTCTGCGCTGACAGGCTCGTGTCCGTAGCCCTTTTCCACCAGCAAATTCTTCCACTCCACGATGTCGTGCATCTTTTCCCGAAGCACGTCCTCATCCTCAAACAGGTCGCTCATGCGGAAGGACTTTTTCATGTATTTGTCGGAATACACCGGTGCGATGCCACGTCTGGTGGAGCCGAATTTCTTGTCGGCGAGACGCTCTTCCTCCAGAATATCGAGCAGTTTGTTGTAGGGCATACAGATGGTCGCACGGTCGCTGATCTTCAGGTTTTCGGGGGTGATCGTGATTCCCTTTTCGGTCAGGCGACCCATCTCGCCGATCAGATGTTCGATGTCGATCACCATGCCGTTGCCCATGACATTGACGGTACCGTCACGCAGAATGCCGGAGGGCAGCAGGTTCAGAATAAACTTGCCGCGCTCGTTGACGACCGTATGTCCTGCGTTGTTGCCGCCCTGATAGCGAACGATAATATCATACTCTCTGGAAAGCAGGTCCACCATGCGGCCCTTGCCCTCATCGCCCCAGTTGATGCCGGTAATTGCTGTAAGCATAATTTACACCCTCACTTAAATTTGAATATCGACCGAAACACGTTCGACATCTTTATATTTTTCCAACAGCGGTTTTACATGGTTTTCAAGGAAATACTCTGTCTGTTCCTTTGCCATGCCGGTAAACCCGCCCTCGTTCAGAATCGCCTCGACCTCTTCTTGCGTGATTCCGAAACGGGGATCCGCCACGATACGAGCCAGCAGGTCGTTGTCGCCGCCGTTCAGCTTGATTTGCTTTGCGGTATCGACGGAGTGCTGGCGAATCGCCTCGTGCAGTGCCTGACGATCGCCGCCCTTTTTGACGCAGTACATCATGATGTTTTCCGTCGCCATAAAGGGAAGTTCCTCGTTAAGGTGACGTTTGATAACGTTGGGATATACCGTACCGCCGGAGATCACGTTGATATACAGAGAAAGCACCGCATCCGTGGCCAAAAACGCTTCCGGCACGGAGATGCGCTTGTTGGCGGAATCGTCCAGTGTGCGCTCAAACCACTGCGCAGATGCCGTGATCGCAGGATTGAGCACATCCACCATGATATATCGGGACAGAGAAGCGATACGCTCACTGCGCATGGGATTGCGCTTGTACGCCATGGCGGAGGAGCCGATCTGACCGGATTCAAAGGGTTCATCAAACTCTTTCAGGTGGGAAAGCAGACGAATGTCGTTGGAGAACTTCGTTGCACTCTGGGCAATGCCGCACAGCACAGACAGAACATTGTAGTCCGTTTTACGGGAATAGGTCTGTCCGGAGACCGCTACACACGCCGAAAATCCCATCTTTTGCGCAATGCGGCGCTCCAGCTCCACAACCTTGTCCATGTCGCCTGAGAAGAGCTCCACAAAGCTTGCGCCGGTGCCGGTGGTACCCTTGCAGCCGAGAAGCTTGAGATTCCCCAGCTGGAACTCCACCTGCTCCAGATCGCTCATCAGATCCTGAAGCCAAAGGGTGGCACGCTTGCCGATGGTGGTGGGCTGTGCCGCCTGGAAGTGCGTATACGCCAAAGACGGCAGATCTGCGTGCTTTTTGGCAAAGGCTGCAACCGCCTCAATACAACTCAGCAACAGCTCCCGAATGCGAAGCAAGCCCTTGTGCATGACGATGATGTCGGTGTTGTCGCCCACATAACAGGATGTGGCTCCCAAATGGATGATCCCTTTCGCCGAGGGACACGCATCGCCGAACGTGTGC
>JAQXLO010000213.1 GCA_029012165.1 Oscillospiraceae bacterium
TCACAACATCGTTTTGCTGCTTCGCAACAGCGAAAAGAACCGCAAAAAGTTCATGCCCTACATGAACGACCCCGCCGTTAAAATCGTTTGGGGCGACCTGACCAACTATGAGGACGTTCTGCAAATGGTCAATGGCGCCGATTATGTCCTGCACGTGGGCGGTATGGTTTCTCCTGCCGCAGACTACTATCCCCGCAAAACCATCAAAACCAATGTCGCCGCCGCCGAGAATATCGTCCGTGCCGTGAAGGCACAGCCCGACCCCGATGCGGTGAAGGTTGTGTATATCGGTACCGTGGCCGAGACCGGCGACCGCAATCCGCCCATCCATTGGGCAAGAACCGGCGACCCCATCAAAATCAGCGTATATGACCACTATGCCATCAGCAAGGTCAAGGCGGAGGCAATCTTTGCAGAATCCGGCCTGCGTTACTGGGTCTCCCTGCGCCAGTCCGGCATTCTCTATCCGGCGATCCTCAAGAACATGGATCCCATCATGTTCCACGTTCCGATCAACGGCGTTCTGGAATGGGCCACCGTCGAGGACTCCGGCAGACTGCTGGCCAACATCTGCGAGCCGGATGTGCCGGACAGCTTCTGGCGCAAGTTCTACAATATCGGCAGCGGCAAGGAATACCGCATCACCAACTATGAGTTTGAAGAGTATCTGCTCGGTGCGCTGGGACTTCCCTCTCCCAAGAAGCTGTTTGAAGCGTCCTGGTTCATTCTGCGCAACTTCCACGGTCAGTGGTATGCTGACTCCGACAAGCTGGAGGAGATCCTTCACTTCCGTGCCAACATCCCCATCAAGAAATATTTTGCGGATATGGCGAAGAACGTGCCTGCCTACTACCGTGCCTGCAAGGTGCTCCCCTCTTTCCTCGGCTCCGCCATCGGCGCCGCTGCGAAACCTTTCATGAAAAAGATTGCGCAGACCGAGCTGTACGGCACCCTGCACTGGAAAGCCACCCGCAATAAAGACCGCATCTCTGCCTACTACGGCACCGAAGAGGACTGGAACAAGATCGGCACATGGGACGATGTGAAGATCGAACGTCCCACTGAGACCGTCACACTGCTCGATCACGGCTATGATGAGTCCAAACCCGACAGTGAACTGGATATTGAAGATATGCGCAAGGCTGCGGCGTTCCGCGGCGGCGAGTGCCTGTCCGAAACCATGGTCAAGGGCGATCTGTTCACGCCGCTGAAGTGGAAGAGTGCCCGTGGCAACGAGTTTGAAATGTCTCCCAACCTGGTGCTCAAGGGCGGTCACTGGTGTCCTGAAGAGCTTCCCTGGCCTTGGGACTATGACACGGAAGCCAAGATCAATCCTTTCTTCGCACAGGTATGGTACCCCCTGCACAGCAAGGATGAAAACAACTTCTACGATGAAACCATTTTCAAGGGCTTCAAAGACTATTAAGGAGATGTGCACATGAAAGTATTTATGATCGGCGGCACGGGTCTGCTCGGCTCCGCCGCTGCACAGCTGTTCATTGACCGTGGACACGAGGTTCGCACCGTTGCACTGCCTCCCCTGCCGAAGGGTGCACCCATTCCGGCAGAAATGGAGATCCTTTTCCAGAACTATTTGGAGCTTTCTGACGAAGAGGTTCTGCAGATGATGGAAGGGTGCGACTGCTTCGTCTTTGCCGCAGGCGTAGACGAGCGTGTGGAATTCCCTGCGCCTGTTTATGCTGCCTACGAAAAGTACAACATCCGTCCTCTGGAACGGCTGATCCCTCTGGCCAAGAAAGCCGGCATCACCAAAACTGTGGTTCTTGGCTCCTACTTTGCCTACTTCGCCAAGAAGTATCCTGCCATGAAGCTGACCGAAAAGCATCCCTACATCCGCAGCCGTATCGAACAGGAAAAGGTTGCGCTCTCCTTCGCAGACGACACCATGGATGTTGCCATTCTGGAGCTGCCGTACATCTTCGGCACCCAGCCCGGCCGTAAACCTGTTTGGGTCATTCTGATCGAGCAGCTGGAAAACATGGGTCCCATCACCTTCTATCCCAAGGGCGGCACTGCCATGCTGACCGTGCGTCAGGTTGCGCAGACGATCGTTGGCGCAGCGGAAAAGAACAAGGGCGGCAATGCATACCCCATCAGCTACTACAACTACACATGGAACGATTTTCTCGCCATTGTCCATGCGGCAATGGGCAAGCCCAACAGAAAGATCATCAACATTCAAAAGTGGATGTTCCAGCTGTTCGGACTGCATATGCGCAAGGTCTACAAGAACAAAAACGTGGAGGGCGGCATTGACCCGGTCGGTCTGGCAGACATTATGTGCATGAACACATTCATTGACAACAAGTGGGCAAAGTCCCTGGGCGCCACCGACGACGACATCCGCTCCGCCATCTTTGACTCCGTCAAGCTTTCCGTGGACGCCTTCAAGGGCAATGCGGATCTGGTAGAAATGAAGAGCGAATAAACCGCACTTACCAAAGCCTGAATCCTGTTTCGGCAGGTTCAGGCTTTTTTCTTTATCTAACCTCTTTTCTTTTGCAAAATTGTGTAGTATAATGAAAAAAGTTTGTGAAAAGCAGGTGTTCAAAATGGTTCGTGACATGACCGAAGGGAAGCCTTCCTCGCTGATCCTTCGCTTCTGCCTGCCGCTGATGGCAGGAAATCTTTTTCAGCAGTTTTATAATATGGTGGACAGCATCATCGTCGGACGGTTCGTCGGCAAAGACGCACTCTCTGCCATGGGCTGCGTCGGATCATTGCATTTTTTGGTAATCGGTTCCATTATTGGGCTATGCACCGGATTTGCCATCCCCGTCTCCCAGTGCTTCGGTGCCAATGATTTTGCAAAGATGCGCAAATACATTGCGAATTTGGTCTACCTCTCTGCGGTCATCAGCGTAATTGTTTCTCTTCTGACATATTTCGGCACAGAATGGCTGTTGCGTATCTTGAACACACCCGAATCGCTGATTCCGGATGCAAAAACATACATCTCCATTATCTTTCTCGGTATTCCCGCAACCGTGTTGTACAACTCTGTAGCCTGCCTAATTCGTGCCGTGGGCGACAGCAAAACGCCGCTGTACTTTCTGATCTTCTCTTCGGTCATCAATATCGGTCTTGACCTGCTGTTCGTCATACAGTTCGGCATGGGTGTAATGGGTGTGGCGGTCGCCACGGTCATTGCGCAGGCGTTGAGCGGGATCCTGTGTCTATACTACATTCACCGCAGTTTCCCCCTTTTACACCTGCAAAAAGGCGATGTGCGTCCGAATGCAGAATGCTGTCAAAAGCTCCTGTATGCCGGTTTACCCATGGCACTGCAATTCTCCATCACAGCCATCGGCTCCGTCATGCTGCAATCCTGTGTCAACGAGTTGGGTTCCGACGCCATTGCCGCCATGACCATCGCCGGCAAAACACAGCTGATTATCGTCCTTCCGGCGGAAACCATCGGTCTGACGCTGGCAACATTTTGCGGGCAAAATCTCGGCGCAAAACGGGTGGATCGCATCTCGCAGGGAACACGAAACGGTCTGTGTATGGCGTTCGTCTATTCCGTGATCGGTGCCGTCATTGCCCGATGCTTCGGTCGATACATCATGATGCTGTTTGTCAGCGCAAGTGAAACCGTCGTTTTGGACTATGGAATGCAGTTCCTGCGCATCAACAGCGCACTCTACGCCGTTTTGGTCATCATCTTTGTTCTGCGCAACGCCTTGCAGGGTATGGGATTCAGCATTCCCGCCATGACAGCCGGTCTGTTCGAGCTGATCGCCCGCGGTACTGTCGGCTTTGTCTTTGTCCGCCGATTCGGCTATGCGGCGGCCTGCTGGGCAAATCCCGCTGCATGGTTTGCCGCAGACCTTTTCCTGATCCCCATGTATCTGTACGTCATGCGCAAGTTTAAAACTGTCCCGGATTTCCTGCGGATCCGCTCTGAAAAATCGTATGAATAAAGCCATTATTTTACAAAACGGACAACAACACATCCGTTATTTTGAAGCGCCTTGCCTGTTGTCGGAGCTGCTGCCGGACTTCTCCGTTGCGCATCCCTGCGGCGGAAAAGGGACGTGCAGAAAATGCCGTGTTGAAGCTGTCGGCGATCTGTCCGAACCGACAGCTGCGGAAAGTGCTGTCCTCGGCAGCAATGTCCGTCTGTGCTGTCAGACACTTGCGTTGGGGGACGTCACCATTACGCTGTCGGACACGAAAGCGTGGAACAAAAGTACCGCATCCAATCACCTTGCCGCAGTGCATCCTTTAGGCAAAAAATTCGGCTTTGTAGTTGATCTCGGTACGACCACCGTGAGCGCCGCTTTGTATGACCAAACCACGGCGAAACTGTGTGCGCAGACGGTTTTCCCGAATCCGCAGTCTGCTTTCGGTGCCGATGTTCTCTCCCGACTGCACGCAGCGATGCACGGAAAAGCGTCGCTATTGTCGCAGTCTGTTCAAAATGCGCTTCATGCCGCCTGCTCTGAACTTTTGCAAAATACAGGTCTATCCTCCGATGATGTGGACGCCGCCGTCCTGACCGGCAACACAGCGATGCTGTACCTGCTTTTTGAGCAGGATCCCGCTTGCATCAGCGTCTCCCCTTTCCGCTGTGAAACACGGTTCGGAGACTTCTATGATGCGGATTTTCTGCCCCTGTGCGCCGGGACAAAGGTTTTTGTTCCCCATTGTATTTCCGCCTTTTTGGGCGCCGATATTTTGACCGCAAGTCTCGCAAGCCATGTTTGGGACGAGGGCGTTCATCTGCTCGCCGATCTCGGAACCAACGGGGAAATTCTGCTGCAAAAAGACGGAGATGTGCTGGGCTGTTCCTGTGCGGCAGGTCCTGCCTTTGAGGGCGCCGGGCTGGAGTGCGGTATGCCCGCCGTCGATGGTGCCATCGAATCGGTGAAGCTGTTCGGCGGAAAGCTTTTGCCCAAGATACACGGCAATGCAAATGCAACGGGCATTTGTGGCTCCGGGCTGATTGACCTCATTGCCTGTCTGCGCAAAAAGCGCATTCTTACACCGGACGGTCTGCTTACCTGCGGCGACAGATACATCATAGAGGGCACCGATGTTTATCTCACCCAAGCGGACATTCGTGCGTTCCAGCTTTCCAAATCCGCAATACGCACCGGCATGGATTTGCTGCTTCGGGAAGCCGATGTGCAGCAGCCGGATCACGTGGAACTCGCCGGAACCTTTGGCACGCACCTGTCCTTGCGATCTGCCAAAGCGGTCGGTTTGCTGGGGGATTTCCCCGAAAATGCAGTTTCCGCTATCGGCAATGCGGCAGCCACAGGTGCGGCCATGCTGCTGTTGGACAACCGTCTGATACGGGATTGTGCCGAAAAAAGCACAAAAATCCGCACGGTTCAGCTGACCGAGCACAGGGATTTCAACGACCTTCTTTTGCAAAACCTAATGCTATAAAACGGAGGCTATTCATGGAAATGCGCAAGCTGTTGGATGCACTGCATATGGGCGATGGCACCGTGCCGGACTATGACTGTGCAAATGATACATGGATGCGGTTATATAAAAATGCGGACACTGCCGATTTGTATACCGCTGTCGAGAATGCAAAAAAACTCGGATTCACCGTCTTTGCCGAAACCACACTGGAAAGCAATATCTATGTGACACTGCGCAAGGATAGTGTTCAGCTGCATATCTATTTCTGCCATGCCGAAAAGGTACTTCGTGTGATTGCCGACCCGTTCAGCGTTCCCTATGAGACAGAACCGCCGAAAATACAGCGCAAGTGCCAGACGAAGCTTTGGCAGTTTGAAACGGATCACACCTACATCGACTGCGGGATGTGCTATATATTTCAATGTGCCGACCACAGCTTTTTTGTCATAGACAGCGGTCACTTTTTACAGGTCAACGACCACGCACGGATATACCGCTTTATGCGGGAACGAACGCCCGCAGGGGAAAAGATAGTCATCAGCGGTTGGTTTATTACCCACGCACATGATGACCATGTCTGCCAGTTTATGAAGTTTCTGCAGGAGCGTCATGCGGATGTGCAGATCGAAAAGCTGTACTTCAACTATGTGCGGGACGACGGAAAAGACAGCCACCACTGGAAAGAAAGCAACAAAAAGATCATGCGTGACTTTCTGAAAACGGCGCTCGAAAGCGGCATCCCCATCGTTAAGCTGCACACCGGACAACGCTTTTATGTTCGGGATCTGTGCATGGATGTGCTGTGCACACACGAGGATGTCTATCCCGGCAGTCTGGAAAACTACAACGACTCCTCAACGGTGCTGATGATTACGGCCGGCGGCAGTAAGATTTGCATTCCGGGCGATGCCGGCGCCGAGGAAAGTAAAATTTTGACCACCCGTTTTTCTGAAACTACACTTTCCTGCGATATAATGCAGGCGGCGCACCACGGACATTTCGGGTGCTCTGCAAAATTTTATAAAGCAGCCAAAGCGAAAATCGTTCTTTTTCCCAACACACAGATCATTTTCGACGAGGACTGGGATCGGTATGAAGCAAACCGTGTCGCCTGCGATTTGGCAGAGGCATACTACATTTCCTCCAACGGCACGGTGGAGATTCCCCTGCCCTATACCCCCGGCACCGTCCGAGAGTTGCCGGACGAAACCTTTGAAAACTTTGACCGTATTCAGGCACTTTGGGGATATACCTATTCCGCAGAAAGAAAGCAGCAGCTGTTTGACAAATTTTTGCAAAGAAGCGGTTTGCCGCCCATGTCCGAAATTGAGCCGTAAGACAGGTTTCGGATTGGCTCTTGCACTGGGGCGGTACTTGTGATAAAATGTTGAAAAAGAAAGAATAAGGGGATAAAACAATATGGGTACAGTCGGAAAAGTTTATGCCGTCATTCTGGCCGGCGGTTCGGGCACGAGAATGCATTCCGCCATGCCGAAGCAGTTTTTGCATCTGGGCGGTATGCCGATCTTTATCCACTCCGTTAAAACGCTTCTTGCGCAGGAAAGAGTTTGTCAGCTCTGGATCGGCTCCAACGGCGATTGGCTGGAGCTTGCCAAGGAGCAGGTCGCTGAATTTTGCGGCGACGATGCACGCATCCATCTGTGCGAGGGCGGCGCAGATCGGGAGGGAACACTCCTGAACACACTTTCCGCCATCTGCCAAAACAACACGATCGAGGACGATGACATTGTCCTGATTCATGATGCGGTGCGCCCCTTTGCCACACAGCGCATTATCCGTGATGTGATCCATGAAATGCAGTTTTGCGACGTCTGCAACACCGTAATTCCCGTCAATGACACGATCGTTCAGTCGGCGGACGGGCAGGTGATCTCCGGGATGCCCAGACGCAGCGAACTCTTTGCCGGACAGAGTCCGCAGGGCTTTCGTATCCATGCGCTTCTGAATGCCTTTGAAAACTTGGACGCAGAAACACGCAAACAGCTGACGGAAACGACGATGGTCTGCTATAAAAGCGGTATGCCTATCCACATCGTCCGTGGGGAATTCTTTAATTTCAAAATCACCACACCCTACGATCTTGAAGTGGCCAGTCATATTTTGGACTTTGTGGAAGAGCAAAAACGATCGGACTGAGTGCATACAAAAAGCGATGCCTTTCGGAAAAGGAAAGACATCGCTTTTATTTTGCCTCATCACGGATTTTTGTGGGATTAAAAGTTTCGG
>JAQXLO010000214.1 GCA_029012165.1 Oscillospiraceae bacterium
CTTGGTGGTCTTGACCTCGATGATCCATGTGGCCTTTCTGCCCTCGTCGGTCAGCAGACCGAAATAGGGCACACAGCCCACGATGGAGCCGAACAGCTCGATGATGCCGGAGTTTCTGTTGCAGCGTGCGCCGAGGACGGAGTTGGCGTAGACAACGGCAGAGGACTCTGCCCAGGAAAGCACTTCGCCCTGGTTCGGCTTGTTGCCCACTTCGTCGAGGTAGCAGGTGCAGGTGTAGGACTTGTTGTCGAGGATGCCCAGCTTGCGCAGCTGCTCGTCATAGCTGTCCTGCATGGTGTACATCAGCTTATTGAAAACAAAGTTTTCGAGGAAGCTTGCGGGAACATTGGGGTCGAGGGGCTTGGGATCCACGGAGAACTTCTGCTTGGAAAGCGCATTGCCCGCAATGAGCGTGTCCATCAAGTCGTACACCGGCTTCATGACCTTCAAGCCGAAGCTTGTGACGAGGTGACCTTTTTCGCTCGTGACGGGAACCATTTTCTCGGCGCCGAACGCTTCGCCGTACATCACAAGGGTTTTCATGACCTTTGCCACGACGTCGCCTTTGGAGCCATTCAGCAGAGCCTCCTGCTCCGGGGTAAGTTTCATGTTGTATTGCATGATTGCAGTACCTCCTTTTAAAATTTTTATTTCGTGAACCGCAAAGCGGCTCAAAGTTTAACTATGAATTTTTGGGTCTTTGCCCATTCATCAAGCATACATCATCAAAGACTCCTGACACAACTCTGGCAACAATTTGAATTCTTCAAGCATCATTTCATTAAATATATGTCGCAATCCTAATTGCCTCTCTGTATAGGCAAGATCCGAAACAGAGATCACCCGAAGAATCTTTTGAAAATCGATTTGTTCAAGCACTTTTTTTGTAAAAGGACGCTTTGCATCCAAAAAAGCAATAGACAAAAGAAATCTCTGGACTATTTCAGAGTTCAGTATTAGCATAGCGGTATATGCTGTACCATATGTTGGAAAGCAAATAAAGTAACTTGTATCATCTGTCATAACAGGTTTGTCATCATCGGAAGTAATCACAGAAAAGAGCGGTTTTTTATAAAATCCACTTACTCCAACCTTGTATCGTGCGTATGAGTAATCACCAATTCCAAACATAGAATAGTCAGGTGAATCTTTATATATGGTACTTTTTCTTTTTAAAAAAAGCTCTTTATGAGAAGTCAAATAAGCCCATGTTTTTGGCGCATCTGTCTCTATGTGGGAAGTATCCTCTCGAACCTTTTTTTGTGTGACAATTACATATTTATCAGAACTATTAATAATCGGAGACTTAAACATACTGCTTTTAATAAGCGGAAACACATATTCCGATTCGATGCTTACGGTTTCTTTTAAGCCATTGACCAAAGCCGTTCCTTGCTTGGATAATTCCATTACTTTAGAACAATCATGTTTTACTCCCTGTCTCCATTCAAAAGTACAATTCCCGGAAAAATCAGCGACTTCCTTTGTTTTTTCACTGAATAATGTTCCATTCACATATCCAAATGCATTTTTCATCTCGTTTGGTTTATCAAATGAATAAACATTACAATACTCAGCGGAGACGTTTTCTTTACAAAGTTCTATCACAAGCAAACATGCACTGGCATTAATTCCGAACACTTTGTAAGCATTAAATTCAAAAATATCGCACGACTTTAATCTTGTATGTATTCGTTTCATTTCTGTAAAAAGATTTCTTGCAACGGATGTTTTGCAGAGCATTGCAATCGTTGCGTTTGTGTTTTGTAGAGAAGCAATCAGTTGTAAAATAATATATTCGCATATATCAAAGTTACTTGCTCCTGTAAGGGCATCCATACCCTTTAATCCTTTAATATTCGATTTTAATGGAGTATTATCAGAATTCAATACTGATAATGTACTGTTGTTAATCCAAGGCGGATTCCCCACAATCAATAATTCATCCTTTCCTTTAATCAAAGACTTCAAGTCAAAAGAAAAGAAATCTGCATTAATAATTTGCACTCGTGGATCCCGAATATCTTGTATACACCTCTTGCAGTAATCCGGATTAACTTCAATGCCGATAATTTCCGATGCTTCAAAAATCAAACTGCTTTTCACAAAACTTCCAACACCACATGTTGGTTCTATAATAACAGACGGTTTTAGTTTTCTTTGTTCACGAAGAAATTTACACACCGCCAATGAGAAGAACTCTGGCGTTTGATAATCTCCGTATTCCCTTTTACCATTCATAGTTTATTACTCCGTCAACACTATTGTCTAATGCAATAACTCTTGAATACTGAAGTCTCCACTGAAGTGCGTTACTAATTGTCAGGTATCCCTGCATAGGAGGATGCGCAAGAATTTCATCAGCTAATTCACTGTAAACGATCTCGTCTCCGGGAACATTTTTGTCTTCTAAAAATCCAATAATATCCTCCTTATATGCCCCATCTTCTATCATTTCCCTAAGACGTCTTGTGATGGTGTAGTCTGCAGTTCTTCTTTTTTCAATAAATGCGCAATGGGTAAAGTGCAGGTAACAATCCTTTCCTTCATCACGCTTATCATATACAAATACCAAGAGATTGTATCCCAATCCATATATTTTTTGACGAGCATTTTTGAACGGACAGCTTGATTGCGGTTGAGAAATGGATGTAACTTTAATATCCGTTTGTATCATTTTGTCAGGCAAATCTATTCCTTTGGCGCTACTACCTACTGTGACAATGTAATGCTCAGAAAGAAACCGCTGAAACCTGTGTTCTACATATGTACCAACCGCTTTTCCATCGGTCACACCTATCAATTCGGGGTGGTTTTCCTCTGTCATAAAATTGCAAAATGACTTAGCCTCTTCAATCAGCATATCAATCGTCAATACAGGCTTCATATAATTAATCCTTTCTGCCACTTATTTGCCACACGAAATAAATAGCATTTTCTCGAAAAATACTTGAATTGTAAATGTAAACACTAAATAGTCGCATACAACGCATACAGCTCGCTGTACAGTCCGCCTTTTTCGATCAGCTCCCGGTGACTGCCCTGCTCGACAATGCCGTCCTCGGTCAGCACCAGAATCTCAGTGGCGTTGCGGATGGTGGTCAAACGGTGGGCGATGGTCAGGGTCGTGCGCCCTTTCATCAATTCCTCCAGCGACTGCTGCACGAGGCGTTCGCTCTCGTTGTCCAGAGCGGAGGTCGCTTCGTCCAAAATCAGCACGGGCGGGTCTTTGAGGAACACACGGGCGATGGAGATGCGCTGTTTCTGTCCGCCGGACAGCTTCACGCCCCGCTCGCCGATGTATGTATCGTAGCCGTCCGGCATCGCCTCGATAAACTCCGCCGCACCGGCACGCTTCGCCGCCTCACGGATCTCCTCGTCCGATGCGTCTGGCTTGCTGTAGCAGATGTTTTCCCGAATGGTGCCGGAGAAAAGGTAGACGTCCTGCTGCACGATGCCGATACCTCTGCGCAGGGCGCCGAGAGACAGGTCGTTGATGTTGTTGCCGTCCAGGGTGATCTCCCCTTCGGTGCAGGGATAGAAGCGGGGAATCAGGTTGCAGATGGTGGTCTTGCCGCCGCCGGAGGGTCCGACGATCGCCACGCTCTCGCCCCGGTGGATCTTCAGGTTCAGATGCTCGAACACATATTTGTCCGTGCCCTCGTAGCGGAAGGACACATCCTTGAACTCGATCTCGCCGCCGATCTCCCCGGGATCCATGCCCTCGCCGTCACAGCCCGGCTCCCCTGCCACGTCCATGACCTCAGCAAACCGTTCGATGCCGGTGATGCCGCGGCTGAACTGCTCGGAAAAGTCGATCAGTCTGCGCACGGAACCGATGAGGGTGTTGACCATCATCAGCATCGCCGTAAAGTCGCCGGGCGTCGTCTTGCCCGCTCGCATGAAAAAGGCGCCCGCCGCCACGCAGAGGATATACATCCCGCCGTCAAACAGGCGGATCGTGGTTTGGAACCTGCCCATGTAGGTATAGCTGTTTTTCTTGATCTGCTGATACTTTTCGGAATCCTGCAAAAACTTTTCGATTTCACTCTCTTCCTTGGCAAAGGACTTGACCACACGGATGCCCAAAAGGCTGTTTTCCGTGCCGGCATTGATTTCGCCCACCCGGTGGCGGGAATCCTTGAACGCATCCCGCATTTTGGTGCGGTTGCGCTTGGTCAGCAGGAACATAAAGGGCATGAATGCCATAATCAGCAATGCCAGCCAGCCGTTCATACACAGAAATATCACAAAGCACGCCACGATCTTGATGGAGGTGATGATGACCTCCTCCGGCATATGGTGGGCAAACTCCGCCACATCGAACAGGTCGGAGGTGAGCCTCGACATCAGCTGACCGATCTTGTTGTTGTCGTAGTAGGAAAAGGACAGCTTTTGCATATGGCGAAACAGGTCGTTGCGCATGGCAGTCTCAATGCGCACGCCCATATAGTGCCCCTTGGTCGCCATATAGTATGCGGCCAGCGCATCGATCACCCGCAGCAGCAGATACAGTCCCACCACACGCAGGATCAGCGATACGGTCAGGGAGCCGACCGTCTCCACGCTGGCGTTGGTGATCTGCCGCACGATCAGAGGCAGTACGATCTCCCCGCCCGTGGTGAGCGATGCACAAAACAGATCCAGCGCAAGCACCTTGTATTCCGACCGCAGATACGGCAGGAACCGACGCAGGAGCGCTCTGTTTTTTTGAAAGTTTTCGCTTTTCATGATTTTACCTCTACACACATCTATACAGATTCTATTATAATACACATTTGCCGTTTTGCAAAGAGAAAATCCCGTTTTTTTTAAATTTTTTCTTTCTTCGGCAAGAAAGCAGTATTTCAAAAAGCACAACATCTGCATCGGCGCATCGTTTCGTCTCGTTCTGTGATTGACAAAAAGAGACGGCGTGCGGTAAACCGCAGGCAATTGGAATCAGGAGGGTGGTTCCATGCGCCGTGGCGTTTTCCATCTGTGAAAAAGACAGACCGTTTCCATCCGGCATGGATGGAGAAAACGGTCTGTCCTTTTGTTCGTGTATAATCGCCTGTCCTATTCCTCCTGCCGCAGCAGCGCCTGCATTTGCCGGATGCGCCGTTGCTTTTCCGCCGGCAGGTCGGCAATAAACGCACGCAGGCTTTCCTCCAGCACCGCTTCCTGTGCACGCATATGCAGGGAGTGCGCATCGTACTGCGCGCCGTATTTTTTGGAAAGCGCCGCAATCTCCGGCAGGCTCAGCACCGCAAATACGCCCTGCATGTCCGAGGAAGTCATGGGCGCATCCAACAGCACATCCTCCAAATCGGCAAGGGAATACACCGCTTTGCGGATCACGGACAGCTTTTGCGCAAGCGTTTCGCACCGGTGAATGGCGTCCAGCACACGGCGGTACTGCGCATCCTCCATCTTCTCGCCGAAGGAAAAGCGGATTTCAGGCTTTTCCTGTCCGTCGGCGGGCAGGAGGAAAACACGGTTCGGCAGATGCTCGGACAGGACACGGCTGACCGTTCCCGCCAAAATCCGCACACTGTTTTGCACATACCGGCACAAGCCGTCGGCACATTGCAGCTTTGCACACAGCGTTTCAGCGGCATCGGACAGGGTTTGCGTGATCTGCGTTTTGGATAGATGCTCCAGTTTTTTCGTCACGCAATCCAGTCCCCGGGCAGTCATGTCCAGCCGTCCGGGGTCGGTTCCGGCAAGGACACAGCCCAGCGCCGCCGCCAGAACCGGCTCGTACAAATTCATCGGCAGCTGTGCATAATCCTGCGCATAGGCGCAAAGCAGACGGTGTATGTCCTCATCGGCAAAGGCTTGCATGAAACGGTTTTCGTAGTACGCCGCACCCACATAGGCGTGGATAAACTCGATTCCGTCCAACCGGGGCACCGGGTTATACAGCGGGTAATCCGCCGTGATGTGTATGGCGTGGGCGAAAAGATCCGGGTTGTACAGTTTAAAAAAGCCCCGGATCCCGTCCTTGAGGGTCGCATTGTAAAAAACGTTCGGGGTGTGGATCAGCTGCGTCGTCAGCTTGGTGTGTGCCGCCTTCGTTGCCGCCGTCAGCCGGTCGATTCTTTGGCGTCCCTTTTGGTACAGCGCCCGGATCGGCGTATTTTGCAGACACGCTGCCGCTTCGTCCGGGTTGGAATAATCTTTCAGACACAGACCGATCGTAAAATACATGGAGCGCAGCAGCTCTTTCGCCGTGTCTGTGGGGATGGAGCTGCTGTCCCCCGCAGTGAAATGCCGTGTCTTTTCCGCCAAAAGCGCCAAACACTCGTACCGGATGCGTTCCATGTCGTGCATCCCCAGCATTTGCTGACCCCACGCCTGCTCCAGCAGGGAGGAAAAGTAGTCGTTCTCCCGCAGTGCGGTGCGGTCGATGCGGCGAATCACATCCGGTTCAAAGTGCATAGCCGTCCTCCTTGTTCTCCTGCACATAATTGTAGGGCAAACCGCTGCGCACGTTTTTCGCCATCCGATACAGTTCCCTGTCCGCCAGCAGTTCCAGCGAGCCGCCGCAAACGCCGTCAAAGGCGGACTTCATGAAATAGATCAGATCATCGTCCGGCACACGATCCATGGTTTCGTTTTTGAAAGCGTAAAACAGCTCGATCAATTCCTGCAAAGTCTGGGCATAGTTGTCTGCGCAAAGATACGGGGAATCGCAAAATTCCCGAATGATCTTGTCGATGACGCCCCCGCCGAACTCGATCCGCCCGTTTTGCCGCAGGGAATCCGAGCGGGTCTGCACCAGCTGTGCCGCCTGCTGCTGCGTCAAAACAAGACCGAACTGCTCCGTGTAGTCGTTGCAGCGCACGATTTCCTGAGCCGCCTGTTTTTCCACAAGACCCGAGGAAAAGGAAATCAATTCAAAACCCATGCTTCGTTACGCCTCCTGTACTGTGTCATTTCTTGGAATTTAATTTATTGTTTAAAAAGAATTTTAAAAAAGTAGAACCTCCCACATATAATCGATATTATACACCGCATTTTTCGTCCTGTCAATCGTTTGGCGCCGAAAATGTCGATTGCATTTCGTACCGGAGTACGCTATAATAATTGTATAGACTGCGCAGGGAGGGACGAATCGTGGCAAAGCAAAAAATGCCGTCGGGCACGGTCTTTGTTCTCGTCACAGCTGCGGTCGCTGTCCTCGCCCGATTCGTGCACATAGACGGCGACTTCGCCAATCTGCCGAACATGGTGCGCAGTATTCTGTATATCCATCTCATGATTTTTTGGTGCATTACGATGCGCAGACGTGTCATGCAGGTGCAGGTGCGGCGGTATCTGACGTTCGTTTCTCTGCTGACCGTGTTTTGGCTATTGGTACGGACGATCAAGTATTTCTTCGTTTTTGAACCCCATGCGGCAATTCTGTTGTGGTACCTGTACTATCTGCCGATGCTGTTTATCCCGATGCTGGCGGTATTCGTGGCCGCTTCTCTCGGCAAAAGCGAAAACTACCGCATCCCCAAATCGGCATGGATTGTTTATACCGTCACCCTGCTGCTGTTTCTGCTGGTACTGACCAATAACCTGCATCAATTCGTTTTCGTCTTTGCACCCGATATGCCCCGAACCGATCAAAACTACAGCTACGGTATCGGCTTCTACTTCGTCATCGGCTGGGAGGTTATGCTGAGCCTTGCGGCGTTTGCCATCATGGTCAAACGCTGTCGTGTGCGCACCTTCAAAACGGCAACACCGCTGATCTGCATGGGGCTGTCGTTTCTGTACGCCCTGCTGTATGCGCTCGATCTGCCGTGGCTGCGGGAGATTGCCAACGACCTGACCGTTGTGCAATGCTGTCTGTTCACCCTCACCTTTGAATGCTGTATCCGCTGCAGGCTGATTCAATGCAACACAGGCTACGCAGACCTGTTCGAGGCGAGTACGCTCGGTGTGCAGATTGTCGATGACCGATACCGTGTGCAGTATGCCTCCCGCCATGCACCGGCGCTGACGCCGGAAATCATGCGCCGTGCGGAATCGGCGCCGTTCCTTCTCGACAAAAACACGTCCATCAAAAGCTGTGCCATCCCCGGCGGTCACGTCCTGTGGAAAGAGGACATTTCCGAGGTGGCGGCACTGCTGGACGAGCTCGAAACCGTCGGGCATGAGCTGGAGGAGCATACCCTTGTCGAGCAGGAAAACTACAAGGCCAAGCGCAGCATCAGCGCCCTGCGAGAGCGCAACCGCCTGCTCGACCTTGTGCAGCAGCAAACACAAGCGCCCATTGCCGTCCTCGACGGACTGTTGGCGCAGTACGGCACGGAGCGGGACGAAGCGAAGCGGCGGCATCTGCTGGTGCAGACGGCAGTCATCGGCACCTATATCAAACGTATGGGCAATCTT
>JAQXLO010000215.1 GCA_029012165.1 Oscillospiraceae bacterium
TCATTTCTGAACCCATCTGTTTTTGTATGCGTAGGTTTGCTTATGCTACCGCTTTCTTTTTGGTCGCCGCACGCAGGACGAACAGCGTGCCGACGGTCAGCAGGATGCCCAGCGGCAGGACGATGTAAAGCTGCTGTACGAAGCCGGAGATGATATACATCACGAAGGAGATCGCCGCAACCGTGATCGAGTAGGGGATCTGCGTGGAAACGTGGTTAATGTGCGGACACTGCGCACCTGCCGAGGACATGATGGTCGTATCGGAGATGGGAGAGCAGTGGTCGCCGCAGACGGAACCCGCAAGGCAAGCCGACATACAGACGATGCCGAGGGTGCTTTCCACGGGGAAGATGACGGTGACGATGGGGATCAAAATGCCGAACGTACCCCAAGAGGTGCCGGTGGCGAAGGAGATCGCACACGCCACGAGGAAGATGATGGCGGGCAGGAAGTTGTGCAGGCTGGAAGCGGATGCCAGAGCGCCTTCGACGAATGCGGCAGAGTCCAAAAGACCCGTCATGTTCTTCAGGGAGGTCGCCATGGTGAGGATGAGGATAGCGGGAACCATGGCAATGAAGCCCTTGGGGATGCACTCCATCGCTTCCTTGAAGGAGACGAGGCGTCTTGCCACATAATAGATGATCGTGAACAGCAAAACGATAATGCCGCCCCACGGCAGACCGACCGTTGCATCCGTATCGGAGAATGCCTGGATGAAGCCTGCGCCGCCGAGGATGCCGCCGTTGTACACCAGCGCAAACACGCAAACACCGATGAGCACGACGATGGGAACGATCAGGTCAAACACCTTGCCCTTGGTGGTGGCAGGCTCATCGTTGCTGCTCGGCGCTTCGCCGGAGGTGATCAGGTCGCCCTTGAGGGCATTCGCCTCGTGGGTGCGCATGGCGCCGTAGTCGAACTTCATGAGCGTGAGCGCAATAATGAATACGAACGTCAGCAGGGAGTAGAAGTTGTAGGGGATCGCACGACCGAACAGGGAGATGCCGCTTGTGCCTTCGGGAGCATAGCCCGAAACCGCTGCCGCCCATGAGGAGATCGGGGCAATCATGCACACGGGCGCCGCTGTGGCGTCGATGAGATAGGCAAGCTTCGCACGGGAAAGCTTGTTTTTGTCTGCGACGGGACGCATCACAGCGCCAACGGTCAGACAGTTGAAGTAGTCGTCGATGAAAATCAGTACGCCAAAAAAGAATGTGGCGAATGCGACGCCGACCTTGGACTTGATGTGCTTGGATGCCCATGTGCCGAAAGCGGCGGAAGCGCCGGTCTTGTTGATGAGGGCGACCATGATGCCCAACAGAACCAAAAAGACCATAATGCCCGCTTGACCGGCCACGGCGGCAATGAAGCCTTCGCTGATGACGTTATCGACGGTGCCGAGACCTTTGAAGCCGGTGGACAGCAGACCGCCGACGACGATACCGACGAACAGGGAGGAGTATACCTCACGGGTGATCAGCGCCAAACCGATGGCGATGACGGGCGGGAACAGGGACCACAGTGTTCCGACGGGCGATGTGATCGAGCCGTTGAAGAAACACAGGACGCCAAAGGCGATCACGAACAGTGCGATCAGCAGCTTTGGAATGATTTTTTTTGCTTTCATTTTTCTGCCTCCATATCAAAATAAAAACCGCAATACATCAGAAATGTATCACGGTTCGACGGAATCATGATAGCACTCCACATTCTGTGACAGAGCGGGGCATATTCTGCACCGTTCCGGCAGTGCACAAGCGGCATTTTGTGCAAAACCTCGGCGAATTCCCCTTTTCCCGCTTTCCCAATGCCGTGGTTAAAAACGGGTACTGTTGTCCTTCGCACCTCTATCCGATTGTTCAGTATCGCTGTTTTCAAAAAAAGACTATCACATTCCGACACGTTTGTCAATGAAAAGGGGCATACTATTTTATAAATGTGCCGCTTTTTTCAAAATCGGCAGGTTTACGGGCGGATCGGTTTCTTCTTTCTGCGTTCCCGGAAAATACCGCTTTACAAAACTCTGCACGGATGGTACAATTATTACAGCATTATTGCACCTTGGTTTACATTTTTTGTGAAAAAAGCAGGAATTGCCGGGGCGATTTTGCAAAGCATAACAAAGGAGATGTACAGTATGTCCGAAAAAACCATCCCTCCCTTTGGCATTAAGGATAAGCTGGGCTATATGTTCGGCGACTTGGGCAATGATTTTACCTTTATTCTTTCCTCCAGCTTTTTGCTGAAGTTTTACACCGACGTCATGGGCGTCAGCGCAGGCGTTGTCGGGGTCATCATGATGGCGGCGAGATTTGTGGATGCCTTTACGGATGTGGCCATGGGTCGGATCGTGGACCGCAGCCGACCCACCAAGAACGGGAAGTTCCGTCCGTGGCTTTTGCGGATGTGCGGCCCCGTGGCGATCATGTCCTTTCTCATGTACCAAAGCTCCCTTGCCGGCATTTCCTACGGTGCGAAGGTTGCCTTCCTCGCCGTGACCTATATCCTGTGGGGCTCCGTTTTCTATACCGGCGTCAACATCCCCTACGGCTCCATGGCGTCCGCCATTTCCGCCGACCCCGGCGACCGGCAGTCCCTGTCCACCTTCCGCACCATGGGCGGTATGCTGGCAGGCGGCTTTGTCACCGCCGGTGTTCCCATGCTGGTCTACGACAAGGTGAACGGAAATGAAGTCATGAACGGCGGCAGATTTACGCTCATCGCCGGTATCTTTTCCGTGCTCGCCATCGTGTGCTATCTGCTCTGCTTCGCCATGACCAAGGAGCGCATACACGCAGAGGTCTCCGAGGTGCAGAGACAGGAAAACTCCGTTGGCAGGATGTTCGGCAACGCTTTCAAAAACCGCGCACTGATTTCCATCATCGTCGCCTCCGTCGTCATGCTTTTGGCGCAGCTGACGATGCAGTCCATGTGCAACTACGTTTTCCCCAACTACTACGGCAACGCCAAGGCACAGTCGGTCTCCACGCTGGTGATGGGTGCGGGAATGCTCCTCGCAGCCGCCGTGGCAAAGCCGCTGTCCCGCAGAATCGGCAAGGCGGAGCTTTCGGTCATCACCAATATTTTTGCCGGCGTGTGCAACATTGTCCTGCTGGTTCTGCGCCCTGCCAATGTCTGGGTGTTCGTCGCCTTCCAGTTCTTGGCGTGGCTGGGACTGGGGATGTTCTCCATGGTGTCCTGGGCGCTGATCACGGACGTCATCGACTACGCCGAGCTGAAAAACGGCATCCGGGAGGACGGCTCCGTTTATGCTCTGTACTCCTTCGCCCGCAAGCTGGGGCAGGCGGCTTCCTCGGGACTGACGGGACTTCTTTTGAGCATGATCGGCTACACGCAGGCGACTGCCTTTGACCCCAAGGTCACCAACGGCATTTTCACCATCTCCACGCTGGTTCCCGCAGTCGGCTTCCTTTTGCTGGCGGCGGTGCTGTGGTTCTGGTACCCCCTGCACAAAGAACAGGTGGATGCCAATGTGCAGGCGCTGAAAGTAAAGCATGAAAGCGAAAATAAGTGATCGGAGGCTTTTATGAGAGAGATCGTCCCTTTAAACAGAAAATGGTTCTTTTCCAAAACCATGGGAGAGACCGTTACCGCTACGGCTGACAAATGGGATATCGTCAATCTTCCCCACACATGGAACGCCATCGACGGGCAGGACGGGGAAAACGACTACTACCGCGGCAGATGCGTCTATCAGAAAACCATCCGCAAAGCGGAGCTGCCCCGGGCGGAGCGCTACTATCTGGAGATTTGCGGCGCCAACGCCTCGGCGGATGTGTTCTGCGGCGGCAAAAAGCTGGCGCACCACGACGGCGGCTACTCCGCATTCCGTGTAAACATCACGGATGAACTGCAAACGGAATGCGTGCTGTCCATCGCCGTGGACAATTCGGCGAGTGAGAGCGTCTACCCGCAGATGGCGGACTTCACCTTCTACGGCGGACTGTACAGGGATGTTTCCCTGATCTGCGTGAGCGAATCCCACTTTGACCTCGACTGCTACGGCGCACCGGGCATCAAGGTCACGCCCACGGTGCAGGGAAAAGACGCCGACATCGCCGTGGAAGTGTACCTGACCGATGCCCATGCGGCGCAGACACTGCACTACACCCTTTTAGACGCAGAGGAAAATATCCTCGCAGAAAAGACCACTCCCGTGACCGACACCGCCGCCGTTCTGCATCTTGACAATGTACACCTTTGGCACGGACGGAAGGACCCGTATCTGTACAAGGCTGTCGTGGAGCTGAAAGCCGGCGAGGAAATTCTGGACAGCGTGTCCACAGCGTTCGGCTGCCGCACCTTTGAGATCGACCCCCAGCGGGGCTTTATCCTCAACGGGGAGGAATACCCCCTGCGGGGCGTTTCCCGCCACCAGGACAGATGGGGCATTGGCAACGCCCTGCTCCCGGAGCACCACGAGCAGGACATTGACCTCATCTGCGAAGTCGGTGCGACCACCGTCCGTCTGGCGCACTACCAGCATGACCGGTACTTCTACGACCTGTGCGACCGCAAGGGGCTGGTCGTCTGGGCGGAGATCCCCTACATCTCCAACCATATGCCCGCCGGCAGGGAGAACACCGTCTCCCAGATGAAAGAGCTTGTTTTGCAGAACTATAACCATCCCAGCATCGTTGTCTGGGGACTGTCCAACGAGATCACCATGAACGGTTCCGGGGAGGACTTGATGGAAAACCATCGCCTGCTCAACGACATGGTGCACGAGATGGATCCCACCCGGAAAACGGCGATCGCCGTGGTGTCCATGTGCGACATCCATGACCCGTATATTCAGATCCCCGATGTGGTTTCCTACAACCACTACTTCGGCTGGTACGGCGGCGAAACCTCCATGAACGGACCGTGGTTGGATAAATTCCACGCTGAATTTCCCGATATCCCCATCGGCGTGAGCGAATACGGCTGTGAAGCCCTCGACTGGCACACCTCCAACCCCATGCAGGGCGACTATACGGAGGAGTATCAGGCGTACTACCACGAGGAGCTGATCAAACAGCTGTTCACAAGGAAGTATCTCTGGGCGACCCATGTTTGGAATATGTTCGACTTCGGCGCCGACGCCAGAGCCGAGGGCGGCGAAAACGGGCAGAACCACAAGGGACTGGTCACCTTTGACCGAAAGTATAAAAAGGATGCCTTCTATGCCTACAAGGCGTGGCTGTCCGACGAGCCCTTCGTCCACATCTGCGGCAAACGGTATGTGGACAGGGTGGAGGACGTGACGAAGGTCACCGTTTATTCCAACCTGCCCGAGGTGGAGCTGCTTGTGAACGGACAAAGCCTCGGCAAACAGTGCAGTGCGGAACACTTCTTCTATTTCGAGGTTCCCAACAAGGGCACCTCCACCCTTGTCGCCAAAGCCGGCGACTGCGAGGACACCGCCGTTTTGCGCAAGGTCGAGAAATTCAACGACAAATACCGCCTTGTGGAAAAAGGCGCCGTGCTCAACTGGTTCGATATCCAACAGACCGAGGGAATGCTGTCCCTGAATTCCAAGATGAGCGATGTTCTGGCTTCTGCGGCGGGGATGCAGCTGTTTGCCGGCCTGTTCGCCAAGCTGGGCGGGAAACAGGCTGCCGGCTTCGAGTTGAACGAGGGCATGATGCAGATGATGGGCGGCTTCACCGTGCTGCGCCTGCTGTCCATGCTGGGCATGATGGATATACAGTTTACCAAGGAAGAACTGCTCGCCCTCAACGAACAGCTCCGAAAAATCCCCAAGCCCTGATAAAAAGTTCATCACGGATTTTTGTTGCCCTAAAAGTTTCGGTCAAG
>JAQXLO010000216.1 GCA_029012165.1 Oscillospiraceae bacterium
TCGGCGTCTGCGGCAGCGAGCCTGCAAGCGTTCTGAACAAAGCAATACATATTTGTCTGGAGTGTATCGGCATTGGATAGCAAAAAAAAATTCTGTATTCAAGGCGTTGCCACCCTGCTGCAAAATGCCAATTTCAAAGGATTCTTCACCGGCAAAATCTTTCAGGGCACAGCAAAGAGCGTCTGCGTACCGGGGCTAAACTGCTATTCCTGTCCCGGCGCGGTGGGGTCCTGTCCCATAGGCTCCCTGCAAAATTTTCTGTCGGCAAAAAAGTTCCGCTTTCCCTATTATGTGGTCGGTCTGCTGATCTTTTTCGGCGCTTTACTCGGCAGAGCCGTTTGCGGATTTCTGTGCCCGTTCGGCTTTTTACAGGATCTGCTGCATAAAATACCGTTTCCGAAAAAGATTCGTTCCTTTCGAGGCGACCGTCTTTTGCGCAAGCTGAAATACGGTGTCCTTTTGGTGATGGTCATTCTCCTGCCGCTGTTTTGCAAGCTTGTTCCCGTATTCTGCAAGTATCTGTGCCCCTCCGGCACGCTGTCGGGCATTCTACTGTCCCTTGCCGATACACGGCTGTTTCGTGTACTGGGCGGACAGTTCTTTTGGAAGCTCAGTGTTTTATGTCTCGTCGTACTGGGCAGTGTACTGCTCTATCGCCCGTTCTGCAAGTATCTATGTCCCTTGGGCGCCGTCTATGCCCCTTTTAACAAGATCTCCCTGCTGCAAATGCGCAAGGACGCCGACAAATGTACGCAATGCGGCGCATGTGCCGCCGTGTGCGAAATGTGCGTCGATCCATCCCAAACGCCCAACAGCACGGAGTGTATCCGATGCGGCAAGTGCGTCCATGCCTGCCCGGAGGACGCCTTGCAGTTTACCACTGTCTTTCAAAAACATGATAATACAAAGGAGTAATTATGTCTGTTGTTCGTGCTATCCTGACACATTTTACCGCGTTTCTGATGTCCATCCTTCTGACCGCCATCCCGTACAAAGGCTTGAAAGCACCCGTCCTCGACACGCTGGAGGAGGATTGCCTTCTGAATGTGCAGCTACTCTCTGACACGCATATCGAAGCCAAAGAGCCTTTCCGTGCGTTCTTTCTGCGGCAGGGACTGCGCAACATTTCCCGGGCAAAGTCACCTGCGGACGCCGTTGTCATCACGGGAGATCTGACAAATTATGCGGACGAACCGGCACTGGAAAGATACTTCCGCATCCTCGCTGATTCCAGTCCTGCCCCGGTGATCTCCGCACCCGGCAATCACGATATCGGTCATGCAGGCGACCGTAACGTCACGGACATCTCCCGTGAAGAAGCCATGGCCAATTTTATCCGTTATCAAAACCTCTATGCCGGCACCCAAAACGATACCGTCTACTACAGCCAAGACATCTGCGGCTACCGCTTTATCGTACTCGGAGACGAGGTGCTTGACGGCGGTCACTGGGACGATATCACCATGTCCGAACAGCAGCTTGCCTTTTTGGACAAGTCGCTTGCCGAGGGTACAAAGGACGGTAAACCTGTTTTTGTTCTCTGTCACTGGCCGATTCAAAATATCAACGGCGAACAGGTCATCTGGCCCGGCAACGGTATCGACACAAGCCAATACGATATCCCCGCCATCCTCGAAAAATACAGCAATGTTTTTTATATCAGCGGACATTTGCACGCCGGCATCAAGGCAACCGCCGTCGAGGAGCTGTATGACCTGAGCAGCGCCGAAACCGTCAACGGCGTGACCTACATCAACTTGCCGACCTATGGGCTGGTCAATATGTTCGGTGCGCCGTGGTCGGGTATCGGTGCACAGCTGGAGGTTTACGAGGATGAAGTTATTTTCCGCCCGAGAAATTTTCTGACAAACTACTGGTACGCAAACGCCGAATACCGTTTTGCACTGGTTTGACAATAGGGGGACGAATATGTCTGTACTGGAATACAAGGGAAACAACTTTTTGCTGGACGGCAAGGAATACACCATTCTTTCCGGCGCCATGCACTATTTCCGCATTCCCCGCCCCTACTGGCGTGACCGGCTGGAAAAGCTGAAGGAATGCGGCTTCAACACCGTGGAAACCTACACCTGCTGGAACCTGCATGAACCGCAGGAGGGCGTGTTTGACTTCTCCGGGATGCTGGATTTGGAAAGCTACATCGACATTGCCGCAGAGCTGGGACTGAACGTCATTTTGCGCCCCGGGCCGTATATCTGTGCGGAGTGGGAAATGGGCGGACTGCCGGCATGGCTTCTGCGCTACAAGGATATGGATATCCGCTGCAGCGATGCCGTCTTTCTCTCCAAGGTCGAGCGCTACTTTAAAGAGCTGCTTCGCCGTATCGTACCCAAGCTTTGTACCCACGGCGGTCCGATCCTCATGATGCAGATCGAGAATGAGTACGGCAGCTACGGCAACGACCACGAATATATGCAAAAAATCGCAGACATCTACATCGAAAACGGCGTGGACTGCCTGCTGTATACCTCCGACGGCGCCGGGTATTCCATGCTGTCCGGAGGCACCCTACCCCAATATCCCTGCGTGGCAAACTTCGGCTCCAAGCCCGAACAAAATTTCCGGGTTTTGGAGGAC
Source organism: Oscillospiraceae bacterium (assembly GCA_029012165.1). Taxonomy (GTDB): domain Bacteria; phylum Bacillota; class Clostridia; order Oscillospirales; family Acutalibacteraceae; genus UBA1425. The sequence continues at coordinate 2,599 of JAQXLO010000216.1, forward strand.
TTTCGCCCCAACCAGCCGAAGATGTGCGGTGAATACTGGTGCGGCTGGTTTGACCACTGGTACGAAAAGCATCACGTCCGCGATGCCAAAGAGCTGGCCGGACTGTTTCGGGACATGATCGACGCCGGCGCATCGCTCAATTTTTATATGTTCCACGGCGGCACCAATTTCGGCTTCATGAACGGCGCCAACTACTACGATGCATATGAGCCGACCATCACAAGCTACGACTACAATGCCCTGCTCTCCGAGGCCGGAGATCTGACGGCTGCGTATCACGAGGTGCGCAAGATCATCGAGCAATTCTACAAAAAGAAACTTCCCCCACTGACAGTCAAAAACTTGCCGAAAGCCGCCTACGGTCGTGTGGAGCTGCCGGAGCGCTGCTCCGTTTTTGAGGCGCTGGCAGATATTTCCGCACCCATACACACGGCGGCGCCAAAGTTTATGGAGGATATCGGGCAATACTACGGCTACACCATGTACTCCACCGTACTGCACGGTCCCATTGACCGGCAAAAGCTGCAATTCGACGCCGTGCACGACAGAGCGATCGTATATTTGGACGGCAAATACATGGGCTACTTTGAGCGAAGCCGCCATGCGGACACCATCGAGATCGGGCTTTCCAAGGGCGAATCCGCACGGCTGGATATTCTGTGCGAGAACATGGGTCGTGTCAACTACGGCACACGGATTTTGGACAGAAAGGGTCTGTGCGGCATCCGTTTTGGTCTGGCATACCACTTCGGCTGGGATATGTATCCCCTGCCCATGACCGACCTCTCCTCGCTGCAGTTTCAAAAAGCAGAGGGCAAAACCAATACCGCTTCTTTTTTCCGAGGGTATTTGGATATTGACGGCGAACCTGCCGACACGTTCATCCGTTTGGACGGATTTCACAAGGGTATTGTCTTTGTCAACGGATTCAACCTCGGTCGCTACTACAACGACGCCGGTCCGCAAAAGACGCTCTACTGCCCCGCACCCATGCTCAAAAGCGGCAAAAACGAGATCATTGTTTTTGAGTCGGACGGCATGAAAAAAGCGGTCATTCAATTTACGGACAAGCCGGATTTAGGGTAAAAAGGTCATCACGGTTTTTTTGGGATTCAGGCGGCGCCTTGGGTCGCCGACCGCAGTCGGCGAAATCCTGACAACAGAGAACCCCCGGCGAGGGTTCCCCGATGCGAAGCACAAATCCCACAATTTTCCGTGAGAGAGTAAAAAACGCTTCGGTGGAGACGATCTATCGAAGCGCTTTTTCTATTCAGTATGCTTTTCTTAACCCTTATCCGACAAAAATCTGCGCCCAGTAAGGTCCTTGCACATTGTCCGCACAGCCCACGCCGATCTTTGTATAGTCCGGATTCAGAATGTTTTCTCTGTGTCCCTTGGAATTCATCCACGCCTGCACAACTTCTTCTGCCGTGACCTGTCCCATGGCAATATTTTCCCCGGCATAGGAAAAGCGCACCCGGTTTTGCTCCAGCATTTCAAAGGGTGTGCCGTAGGTGGGTGACGTATGGCTGAAATAGTTGTGCGCACACAGATCGTCTGCCTTTTGTCTTGCGACACGGCTGACGGATGCCGTGCGGCGTACGGGCGCCAATCCCCGGCTTTCCCGCTCCCGATTGACCAGCCGCACCACTTCCCTTTCCATCGCCCGTGCCTGCACTTTGCTGATGGGCACATAGACGAGACTGCCTTCCTGCAATTTGCCGGATGTGTATGCGGGGTTATACTCCCGCAGTGCGGACAAAGGAACCCGATTTTGCACGGCGATCTTCACCATGCTGTCCCCCTGCCGGGCATAGTAATACTTGGAAGCACTGGCGGGCATCGTCAGCAGGGTGAGCAAAAAGACGAAACAGAGAAATTTTTTCATACTAACCTCCCGAATCATTCATTGCGCATGGCCTCCAGCGCAGAGATTTTCACCGCTTTATTGGCCGGATAGAATCCTGCCGCCAATCCGATAAACACAGAGAATCCCAAGCCGAACAGAAACAGCCATATGGGAATCACCGATATGCGCTGCGGGGATGTAAACAGCATTTGGAAAACTGTCATCGTCTCTCCCGACTCCATAGACAGATGCTGCCCGGCGATCAGATTGATGATACAGGATATAATAAAACTGGCGACAGAGCCGATCAAACCGCCGAGAAAGCCGATGGATGCCGCCTCCAGCAGGAACAGCTTGCGAATATCCCGCACATAGCAGCCCACAGCCTTCATAATGCCGATCTCCTTTGTGCGTTCGGAAACGGACATAATCATGGTATTGATGATGCCGATGGCCGCCACAAGCAGACTCACCGCACCGATGCCGCCGAGCACCAGCTGGATCGTTGCCATCTCCTTCTGCGTGCTCTCACGCATACTCTCCATGCTGCTGGTCGAGTAGCCGAGATTGCGGATCTCCTCCTCCAGCGTGGAAACATTGCGGATATCGTCCGCCATGACGGAGATGGATGTGATGTAGGTGTTTCTCGGCTTTTGTCCCAGCGCTTTGCAGGCATCTTTTATAATGCGCCGCAGATCCTCCGCACGCAGAACAAGCCCTTCGCAGGATTCGTAACCCACGGCGTAATCTTCCTTGACCTGTCCGCAGATGCGCAGCTGCGTGGAATAGGCGATGTTTTCATTTTCGTCCAATATCTCCAGCGTCACCGTATCGTTCATCATTTTTTGATACGGCTCCGGCAGTTCGCCTGCGTCCGAGCTGTAAACATACTCATAGTAGGAGATCTGGTTGCGCCCCTCGGGACGGCGGGAATCCATGAGTGTATACTCAAAATACTGTCCCATAGCGACCGTATCGCTCTTTTCGGGCAGTGTGCCGTCCAGCAGTTTGTACCCCACCCTGTCCATTACGTCCGTTTCATAGGCGGCGATCTCGGCATACGGGACAGTGTAGCGGCGATTATTGCCGCAGGAGAGGCGGAACGTCAGATCCGACATTCCGTATCTCGGCAAAACGGCATCCACGTGTTCCAGCCCACGAATGCTGCGTACCGTGTCCTCGTTGAGCGATGTCTCTTCCATCCCTGTGGCGTCATAGTTGGAATACACGTCGATCTTGGACAGATCGCCCATGCTTTTGAGCATTTCCTCATTGGATGCATTCAGCCCCACGGCAATGGACAGCATCAGCAAAATGGAACAGCAGCCGATCACCACACCCAAAACCGAAAGAAACGTTCTGGCTTTTCGCCGGAAAAGATTTTCCCGGCACATACGCAAAAGATCAGCGGTCTTCATGGGACTTCACCTGCGGGTCGCTTTCCGGAACGCTCCAATCAAACTGCGGCAGTTCCTGCGCCGCTTTCTTTCTTTTCTTTTTGACCACAACAATCACCAAGACGATCAGAACGATTGCTCCAACGGCGGCAATGATCCAGACCGCCCCCGATCTGCCGGACTGCTGCGGTTCTTCTGCAAAGGGTTCCTCCATCTCCATGGGCTCCTCCATCGCCGGATCCACGGAATACGGCACCTCGATCTCCACGGTCTTTTCCTCGACCAATTCATTTTCATACGTCACCTGCACCTTGACGGATGCGCTGCCGCTCTCCATGGGCACGAAAAAGAAATCTATGGTGCCGTTCTTGCCGGGTTCAATGTTGCCGAGAAGCACACGGGGCTGTTCGCAGTACAGCATCGCCTCATCATACACAAGCTTTGCCTGCACATTGCTCACTGTGCTCTTGCTCTTGTTGATATAGGGCAAAGAGATCGTCATTTCCTGATTCTGTACACCGATGGAATCCATCTCCGGCGCCGTCACGGTGAAACGATCCGGAACATAGATGGGCACGGACAGCTTCTCGGAGGCGGACGCCTCCCCTCTCTCCCCGTTGTCCACGTACTCATAGCGGAAAGAGATGTCGATCCGAGTTCCTTCGGAACCGGCATTGGCGGAGACACGCATGGGAATGCGCTGGGATTGGCTCTTTCCGGCGGCAAGGTTCTGAAAATAATATGTATTGGGCGCCGAAGTGATGGACAGTCCATCCCCCGTCTCCACGCTCATCACGATATTCTCCACTGCCGTCTTTTGGCTGGTGTTACGAAACTGAAGTTCGAGCGTAAATGCATCTCCGGCAGCAATGGTTCCGCCATAGCTGTATTTGCTGACGATGATATTGGGCGTTGCATTTTTGGAGGCGGTCGCTTCTGCCGCAGAAGCCTGCACGGGCACGATCAGCTTTTCCGAAGCCTGCGCCGACTTCAGCCCCTCCGGGGTGCGGTAATTGTACGTATAGGTCACCGCCACAGACTGTGTACCGGCGGCGGTGTTTTTTGCGGCTCGGAATCGGACGGGCACACTGCGCACACTCCCCATGCCCAAAGCGGACACGACCTTGGACGAAGATTTCTCCTCGAGTACAAGACCTTCGCTGGGTTCAAAGGACACCGACCCGTCTATCAAAGACACCTGATTGCTGTAATTGTGCAAAACGATCGTGAGCACAAACGCTTCTCCCGCTTTCGGGTCACGGGAAAAGCTTTCCCGGGTGATCTGCACGAAAGGCGGGTCTATCTCTCGCACCGTTGTCTCCCGTGTCGTCGCCGCAGAAGTCTCCGGGGAAAGCGTGCCCTTGGGCACCGTTGTTTCCACCACAGTCGTCATCGGAATCGGCTCCGTTTCCGGCTCCGTCTCCGGCTCAAAATCCTCCGCCATGGCAAGGGTGCAGAACTGCAGCGCCATGATGCAGACACACAGCCATGCCAAAAACTTTTTAGATGCTTTCATGGATATTTTTCCCCTTTTCTGTATATTCGTCTTTCACGATGCTGCCGTCACGCATGGTGATGATGCGGTCGGCATAGACCGCCAGCTCCGGATTGTGCGTGACCATGACCATCGTCTCCCGGTAGGTGCGCAAAAACCGCACCATCATCTCCATGATCTCCGTCGTCGTTCGGGAGTCCAAGTTCCCCGTCGGCTCATCCGCAAACACGATACGAGGCTTCGCCACAAACGCCCGTGCGATGCCTGTACGCTGCTGCTGACCGCCGGACATCTGGGTCGGGTAATGCCGTGTTCGGTCTCCCAGTCCGACCTCTCGCAAAACTGCCCGTGCCGCCCGCAAGCGTGTTTTACGCGCAACGCCGCTGAAGGCAAGCGGCAGCGCCACATTTTCCTCCGCCGTCAGCGCCGGGAGCAGGTTATAGCTTTGGAACACAAAACCCATGTTCTTTTGCCGGAACGCCGCCATCTGGTTCTCGTCCAGCTTCGTAATAGGGACACCGTTGATGATGATCTCGCCGCAGTTGGGCTTTTCCATGCCGGCAAGCTGATTGAGCAGTGTACTTTTTCCCGAGCCGGACGCACCAAAGACGCAGCATATTTCACCCTCGTAGATCGTCAGGTTCACATTGCGCAGGGCAATGACCTGCTCGGTGCCCATGCGATAGCCCCGGCAAAGATTGCGCACGACGATCAGCGGTTTCTTTGGTTGTGCTTCCACGTTTCCATTCACCTCGCAACAGTAAAAATTTTCATAAAAACGTTCGATTGTATTTAACCATACTCCACCTGAATAATCAATATGGTACCCTAAAAATTTGATAATTTTTTAGAATTGCGCAAAGTAAAAAAAGGCGAAGTCATGTCCGCCGCTTTCCGATTTCACATTGCGAACGGCTACGCCTCTTCACCTGAATAAGTTCTTGCGTGTCTGCGGCATCCCCCGCAGCCGCAGGCTCTCTCCTCGCCGCTGCAGAGCGTGTAGTCACCGCCCTCAATGCGTATACCCACTCCGCCCACCAAGGCCTCGGCCAGTTTCCCTCGGGCAGCGTTGTAAATGGACTGCACCGTGGTGCGGGCAACCTGCATATACTGTGCACATTCCAACTGAGAAAAGCCCTCTTTGTCGATCAGACGGATGGTTTCGTACTCATCGACGGTGAGGATGATCCGATGGTCGCTTCCGCCCTCGGGGCAAAAGTCCCTGACTGCCGGCAAATGGCAGACTTTCCTGCTTTTTTTCGGTCTGGGCATAGACTCTTCCTTCCAAAATAATTGACACATACCGGGAAATATGATATGATACATTTGATTTTCGGCATATGCCATTTATCGTCATTGTAGCACCTTTTCAGGCATATGTCAACAACACAAACGATAAGCGAGGTTTTTTAAATGAAAGTCATGATCATCGGCGGTGTTGCCGCCGGAACAAAAGCCGCCGCCAAAATCAAGCGTGCGGATCGCTCTGCGCAGGTCGAGATCTTCACCAAGAGCGGCGATATCTCCTACGCAGGATGCGCTCTGCCGTACTATGTCGGCGGTGAGATCGAGACACGGGACGAGCTGATCGTCAACTCTCCCAAAAAGTTTTCCGCCCTGACCGGCGCTCTCGTACACACCGGCCGGGAAGCCGTCCGTGTGAACCCGGCAAACAAGACCGTCGTTTTCCGCAGTACGGCGACCGGCGAAGAGGAAACAGTGGACTATGACAAGCTGATTCTTGCCTGCGGCGCTTCCCCGATCATTCCCGAAATAGACGGCGTGGGGCTGGACGGTGTGTTTACGGTGCGCACCCCGGACGATGCCGCCGCTATTCGCAGCTATATCGAAAACAACAACTGCAAAAATGCCGTCGTTGTCGGCGCAGGCTTCATCGGCATGGAGATGGCAGAGAATTTGATGGCGCAGAAGCTGTCTGTAGCTGTCGTGGATATGGCAGGACAGATCCTGCCAAATATTCTTGACCCGGAAATGGCGGGCTACGCCGCAAGAGAACTGCGAAAAAACGGACTGCGGATCCTGACCGGCACAACCGTTTCCGCCCTTGTGGGAGACGGTGCGGTGCGTGCTGTCGCCACCTCCGCCGGGGAGCTTGCGGCCGATGTGGTGATCTTGAGCATCGGCATTCGCCCGGCCACCGCTTTTCTGGACGGTTCCGGCGTGGAAACACTGCACGGCGCCGTGGTCGTGGATGCGTGTCAAAAGACCAATCTGGACGATATTTATGCGGTCGGCGACTGCGCCGTGGTGAAAAACCGCATCACGGGAGAAGCACAGTGGTCTGCCATGGGCTCCACCGCAAATATCACCGCAAGATGTCTCGCCAAAACCCTTACCGGCACCGAAAGCGTCTATGACGGTTGTCTCGGCACGGGTGTGGTCAAGCTCTCCGAAACACTGAATGCCGGCAGAACAGGGCTTTCCGAACAGCAGGCCTTGCAAGCGGGCTTCGATGTGGAAACGGTGGTCTGCGTCAGTGACGACAAGGCACACTATTATCCCGATGCTTCGACCTTTGTCACCAAGCTTATCGCCGATAGATCCACCAAAAAACTTCTCGGGATGCAGGTGCTCGGCGTCGCCGTGGACAAAATGACGGACATTGCGGTTGTTGCCATTTCCGCCGGATTAAAGGTGAGCGATCTGGACACCATGGACATGGCCTATGCCCCGCCTTTCTCCACGGCGATCCACCCTTTTGTGCAGGCGTGCTATGTGCTGGAAAATAAAATGTGCGGCGCTTTGGAGACGATCTCCCCTGCGGAGTATCTGGCAGGCAAAGCCAAGGGCTACCGTGTTCTCGACGTTCAGCCCGAAGCGAAAATCTTTGGCGCCACATGGGTCGATCTCGGCAAAGTCAACGGCGAGATGGAGGGCATCGGAAAGGACGAAAAGCTGCTTCTGGTTTGCACAAGGGGCAAGCGTGGCTATCTGCTGCAAAACCGGCTGAAGTATTACGGCTACACCCACACGAAGGTATTGGAGGGCGGCGCATTCTTCAACACGGTAAAGGTGGACAACCCCACGGGAACGCTTTCCCCCGCAGAGATCAAGCGTGTCAAGGGTCTCGGCTGCTTGCAGGACAAGCGCTTTGCCGATGTGTTCAACGTGCGTGTCATCACCAAAAACGGCAAGATCTCGGCAGCGCAGCAGCGCATCATCGCAGAAGCTGCAGAAAAATTCGGCAACGGCGAAGTCACCATGACCTCCCGTCTGACGCTGGAGATTCAGGGCGTGCACTACGCCGACATCCCCGATCTGCTGACGTTTTTGCAAGAAAACGGTCTGCTCACCGGCGGCACCGGCTCTCTGGTGCGCCCGGTCGTCTCCTGCAAGGGCACGACCTGCCAGTACGGACTGATCGACACATTCGGCTTGAGCGAAAAGATCCATGAACGCTTCTATATCGGCTACCACGATGTCACCCTGCCCCATAAATTTAAAATTGCCGTCGGCGGCTGTCCAAACAACTGCGTAAAGCCCGATCTGAACGATCTCGGCGTCATTGGTCAGCGTGTTCCCGTACTGAATACACAGCTGTGCCGTGGGTGCAAAAAGTGTCAGGTGGAAACGGCCTGTCCCATCCACGCCGCAAGGCTGGAGGACGGCAAGCTGGTCATCGGCACGGACTGCAACAACTGCGGACGCTGCAGAAGCAAGTGCCCCTTCGGTGCGATCACCGAATATACGGACGGCTACAAAGTTTACATCGGCGGCAGATGGGGCAAGAAGTTTGCCAACGGCAGAGCGCTTGACAAGATCTTCACCTCCGAAGAGGAGGTCATGGATGTGATCGAGCGTGCCATCCTTTTCTTCCGTGACGAGGGTATTTCCGGCGAACGCTTTGCCGACACCATTCAGCGTCTCGGCTTTGACTATGTGCAGGACAAGCTTTTGTATACTGCGATCGACAAGGAGTCCATTCTGCACAAAACGGTCAAGGGCGGTGCAACTTGCTGATGAAACGTTTAACTGCCTCCCTGCTCGCTTTGCTGTTATTCTTCCTTTGCGGATGCACGGCGCAGGAAAGCACCGAAACTGCACCGACGTCTGCCGATACGGTCACCTTCACCGATGCGCTGGATCGGGTCGTCACTCTTTCCCGGCAGCCGCAGCGTGTCGCCGCTCTGCTGGGAAGCTTTGCGGACGTCTGGCTTTTGTCCGGCGGAACGCTTTGTGCCGCCCCGGAGGACGCATGGGACGACTTTGGACTGGAGCTTGGAGATGCCGTCCATCTCGGCGGCGCCCATTCTCCCAGTTTGGAAACGCTTCTCTCCGCCGACCCCGATTTTGTCATTGCCAGCGCATCCACCGCCGCTGACGTGGAAATGCAGGAAGTGTTGGAGAATGCCGGAATCCCCACAGCATATTTTGATGTGGACTGCTTTGCGGATTATCTGGAAATGCTTCGCATCTGCACCGACATCACCGGCAGAAAAGACCTCTACCGCCAAAATGGCACAGAGCTGCAAGAGCGTATCGACGCCGTTCGGGAGGACTGTCTGCGTGCCGACCTGTCCGAACACGAGCGCACCGTGCTTTTGCTCCGAACTTCCTCCGGTTCGGTCAAGGCTAAGGGAAGCGAGGGCACCATACTCGGAGAAATGCTCTCCGACCTTGGCTGTATCAACATCGCAGACAGGGACGACACCCTGACGGATTCCCTGAGCGTGGAGAGCGTCATCCGCCAAAACCCCTACCGCATTTTTGTCGTCACCATGGGAAACGATACGCAAAAGGCCATGGAGAATCTGACGAACATGATGGACGAGAATCCTGCATGGGGAACCCTCGATGCGGTCCGGGAAAACCGACTGTACGTTATGGACCGCAAACTGTTCAACACCAAACCAAATGCAAAATGGGCGGAATCGTATGAAAAACTCAGCAAAATACTGCTCGAAACAGATAAGTAAAATTAAACGGCTGTATGCGGCGGGATTTTTGTTTCTCCTGTTCGCCGTTGCCGCCGGTCTGCTGCTCGGCAGTACAACCCTTTCCCTTGCGGAGATACGCCGGGCATTCACCGATGGCTTCGACGCCTCGGCCGGTACACGGATCTTCGCCTATGTCCGACTGCCGAGAACGGCGGCCACACTGCTTTGCGGTGCGGCACTCGCCGTTTCCGGCGCAGTGATCCAAGCCGTTTTTGCCAACCGTCTCGCTTCTCCCAGCATTATCGGCGTCAATGCCGGTGCGGGACTTGCCGTGACGCTTTGCACGGCGCTGGGGATCTACGGCGGGTGGCGGCTGTCTGCCTTTGCTTTTCTCGGTGCATTCGGCGCTGTGGCACTGGTCAGTCTCGGTGCTCGAAAATGGGGGGCGTCCCGTGGTACGGTGATCCTGATCGGTGTTGCATTAAACAGCTTGCTGGGTGCGGTCAGCGACACGATCGTCACCTTCTGTCCTGACGTGGGCGTCATGCGCAGCGATTTCAAAATCGGCGAATTTACGGCGGTGACCTACCCGAAGCTGCTCCCCGCCGCAGTGCTGATTTTTCTCACTGTGGTCGTTCTGCTTACCATGACCAACGAGCTGGAAGTGCTCACCTTAGGCGAGGACACCGCCAAAGGACTGGGCATGAATACATCGCTCCTGCGCACGCTGTTTCTGCTGTTGGCGGCGCTCCTTGCCGGCTGTGCGGTCAGTCTTGCGGGACTTTTATCCTTTGTCGGACTGATCGTTCCCCACGCCGTCCGCCGTCTCGCCGGCAGTAAAGCTTCCGCACTGCTGGGGCTGTGCGCCCTGTACGGCGCCGCTTTTGTGTGTCTTTGCGACACCATCGCCAGAACGGCGTTTGCCCCCTACGAAATCCCCGTAGGCATTATCATGGCCTTCCTCGGTGCGCCCTTCTTCGTGTTTATTCTGATCAGAGGAAAGGGAGGACACGCCCGTGATTGAGCTGCAAGATATCACCGTCGGCTACGGCGAAAAGCCTGTTTTAAACGAACTGTCCCTGACACTTCCCAAGGGGAAACTCCTCTCCCTGATCGGCGCAAACGGTTCGGGAAAAAGCACGCTGCTGAAAGCGATTGTCGGCATTGCGCAATGCAGTGCGGGCAAAATTCTCATTGACGGCAAACCATCGACAGAGATGTCCCGCCGGGAACCGGCAAAAAAAATTGCCTATCTTCCCCAGGGCAAAAGCGTCCCGGACATGACGGTCGGGCAGATGGTTCTGCACGGGCGGTTCCCCCACCTGCACTATCCCCGGCGATACGGCGAGAAGGACAGGCAGATCGCCCGGGACGCACTTCGGAAAATGGGATTGGAGTCCCTTATTGACAGACCGCTTTCCTCCCTTTCGGGCGGTATGCGGCAAAACGCCTATATCGCCATGGCGCTCACGCAGGACGCCGACTACATCCTTTTGGATGAGCCGACGACCTATCTGGACATCGCCAATCAAGTGGAGCTGATGCACATACTGCGCACTCTCACCGGGAGCGGAAAGGGCGTTGTCACCGTTATGCATGATCTTCCCCTTGCCTTCGGCTTTTCCGACAGCATTGCCGCCATCCGCAACGGACGCATCGCTGTTTGTGATACGCCGCAAGCCGTTTGCGGCACCGGCATTGTTTCGGAAATTTTCGGCATAGAACTGCGATACGCCGCAGGTGAAAATGTGTACCATTACTGCTACACATGACTGCAAGCTTTATAAAAATACGGATCGCCTGTGCTAAATCCGCCAAGAAAACGGTATACTATCCATAGCAGAAAACGGGAGGTTCGCTATGGAACACATATACGATACGGTCATCCTCGGCGGCGGTCCTGCGGGATATACCGCCGCACTGTATGCGGCGCACGCAGGACTGAACACGGTTTTGCTGGAGAAGATGTCCCCCGGCGGTCAAATGGCACTGACCGGCGAAATCGACAATTATCCCGGCTTTGAAACCGGGATCGACGGCTTTACCCTCGGCATGAAAATGCAGAAAGCCGCACAAAGCTTCGGCACGGAAACGGAATACGCCGAAGTGACAAGCACAGATCTGTCCGGCAGGGTCAAAAATCTACAGACTGCAAAGGGTATTTACCGTGCAAAAACCGTTATCCTTTCCACCGGCGCTGCTCCACGCCCCCTCGGCATCGAGGGAGAGCAGGCGCTTCTCGGCAGAGGGGTACACTACTGTGCCCATTGTGACGGCAGATTTTACAAAGGCAAAACCGTCGTTGTGGTGGGCGGTGGTAATTCCGCAGCGGCGGATGCGCTGTATCTTGCGGGACTTGCCGAAAAGGTGTATGTACTGCATCGGCGGGACACTTTGCGCTGTACCCAAATCTATCGCAAAGCTTTACGCAACCAAAAGAATGTGCAGATTCTCTTTAACACCACGGTCGCCGCATGGATCACAGAGGGCAAACTCACCGGCATCCAAGTGCAAAACACCCTCACAGGTGACATCTCTCCACTGCGGTGTGACGGCGTATTTGTCAGTATCGGCAGAACGCCTGTCACCGGCTTTCTCTCGGGTGCGGTTGCACTGGACGAAAACGGATATATCCTTGCCGACGAGTCCACCAAAACGAGCGTTCCCGGCGTGTTTGCCGCAGGCGATGTGCGCACAAAGCTTCTTCGGCAGATCGTCACCGCCGCCGCAGACGGTGCCGTTGCCGCACACTGCGCCGAGATGTATTTGATGCAAAACGGTTAAATGGCTTCCAAGGCAAAAAAATTTGAATAGAGAACCCATTTTTGCAACCTCTGCGGTTCGAAATGTACGCATCTGCCAATCACCTCCCTTTCCGGGAACAGTATACCACACTGCAAAAGTCTGGTGTAATAATGGAGAGTTGATAACAAATTGTCACTTGACCAAGAGAAACAAAAAGCAAACCCCGCCCTCCGTAGAGAGCGGGGTTCCGTGTTGGTGCCGGTGGCGGGGGTCGAACCCGCACGGTATCGCTACCACTGGATTTTGAGTCCAGCACGTCTGCCAATTCCATCACACCGGCGAATCAGCTTATTTATTATACTGCATCCATCAGAAAAAATCAATAGAAAAATAAAATTATTTGCTGATTTTATCCATAACCAAATCGTAGCCGCCTGTGCCGTAGTGCAGACAGCGGTTGACACGGGAAACGGTGGTCGTGGATGCGCCGGTACGCTGGGCGATGGCAGCAACGGTCTCCCCGCTTTTCAGCAGTCTGGCGACCTCCAAGCGCTGGGCAATGTCCCGAATCTCCTTGATGGTGCAGACATCCTCAAAAAAACGGTAGCAATCCTCTTCGGTTTTCAGTGCAAGGATCGCCCGGAAAAGAAGATCGGTTTCCGGGGACTGAATTTTGCTGTCGTACATGGCGTCCTCCGATGCATATTACTGTAGAAACATAGTATCATAACAGCAAAAAAAAGTCAAGTCACAATCCGTTCGCACATTTATAGTTCATCGCCGCATCGCTGTCGGCGCAGAGTGTGAAATCGGCTATGCGCACGGCACTGCCGATCGTCTGCCCGCAAACATAGCCGAACGCTCTTTCTCCGATATAGGAAACGGCTCCGGGCAAGGTCACGCTTTGGAGCGCAGGATCATTGAAAAAAGCTTCTTTTTCGATTGTTTGAACGGGTGCAGAAAAAATCACCGTTTTCAGTTTCGGGCAATCCGCAAAAGCCGCCTCGCCGATGCGGAACACCCCGGCAATCTTCACCCTTTCCAACCGGGACATTCCGCTGAATGCTCCCTCTGCGATCTCCGTTACGTTCCCGGGAATCTCGATCTGCGTCAGCTTCGGGCACTGGGAAAAGGCGTATTGTCCGACAAAATCGAGGGATGACGGCAAAATCAGCTCCTCCAGTCCCGCACAGCCGTAAAAGGCATACGCCCCGATACTTTGCACAGACGCCGGAAACTGCACCGATCGGACAGCATGATTTTCATAAAACGCCCGGTCGGAAACCGCAGTCACCCGTTTTCCCCCTATCTCCCCGGGCAGAACGACCGAATCCTTTGTGCCCGTATATCGGCAGATCACTGCTGTGTCTGCGGAAAATGTATATTCAAAAAGCTTTTCTTTCGCACGCTCCCATCGCTGCACGGCAAGAAAAGCACTGCCGCACAAAACAGCGGTCGAAAGAAAAAATGCACAGGCTCTGCGCCACATACGATCCCCTCCACAAATTTCATCCTATGAAACAGGGAAATGGGATATGCAAAAACGGCACCCATTCGGATGCCGTTTCAGACTGTCGATAAAGGCGCCCGAGCGCATACATGACAGTGCGAAAAAAATCAGAAGCATCGGTAAAGGCATTGGAAACACGAGCAGCGTCACGGCGTCGAACCGTTTCGCTGCTCGTATGCTTGCTGTTTTTTCGGGCTCGGAGTACTTTTGTACGCCT
>JAQXLO010000217.1 GCA_029012165.1 Oscillospiraceae bacterium
GGTGGACTGTTTTGGCGTGGGGAACCCTCGCCGGGGGTTCCCCGGTGCGAAGCACAAATCCCACAATTTTCCGTGAAGAGCGTAATTTTTAAAGATAGCCTTGGCAGCATAAACCACCAAGGCCATTGCGTACAAATCAGTTGTTGATAAGCTTGTCCTCGTCGCTCCAGCTGTACAGCTTGCGGATATCCGCACCGACAACCTCGGACGGATGCTCGCTGGCAAGCTTTCTCATGGCGTTGAAGTGCACCTGAGAACCGGCAGCGGACATATCCAGAAGGAAGTCCTTGGCAAAGGTGCCGTCCTGAATGTCCTTGAGGATCTTCTTCATGGTCTTTTTGGTTTCCTCGGTAATGATCTTGGGACCGGTGATGTAGTCGCCGTATTCCGCCGTGTTGGAGATGGAGTAACGCATACCGGCAAAGCCGCTCTGATAGATCAGGTCAACGATCAGCTTCATCTCGTGGATACACTCGAAGTAAGCGTTTCTGGGATCGTAGCCTGCCTCAACAAGGGTCTCGTAGCCTGCCTGCATCAGTGCGCACACACCGCCGCAGAGAACTGCCTGCTCACCGAACAGGTCGGTTTCGGTCTCGGTGCGGAAGGTGGTTTCCAGAACGCCGGCTCTTGCGCCGCCGATGCCCAGTGCATAAGCAAGACCGATATCCCATGCATCGCCGGTTGCATCCTGCTCCACAGCGATCAGGCAGGGAACACCCTTTCCGGCCTGATACTCACTGCGGACAGTGTGACCGGGTCCCTTGGGGGCGATCATGATGACATTGACGTTCTTCGGGGGCTTGATGCAGCCGAAATGGATATTGAAGCCGTGTGCAAATGCAAGAGTCTTGCCCTCGGTCAGGTTGGGCTCGATGCTGTTCTTGTACAGTGCTGCCTGTTTCTCATCGTTGATGAGGATCATGATAATATCTGCTGCCTTGGCTGCCTCTGCACTGGTCATGACTTTCAGACCCTGTGCCTCTGCCTTTGCCCAGCTCTTGGAGCCTTCATACAAGCCGACGACCACATCTACACCGCTGTCCTTCAGATTCAGTGCGTGTGCATGACCCTGAGAACCGTAACCGATGATCGCAACGGTCTTGCCGCTGAGCTTCTGCAGATCGCAGTCCTGCTGGTAGAAAATTCTTGCCATAGTGATTACCTCTTTCTATTATAAATTTATAATTTGACGAATGGTTGTTCTGCCCTTTTCCAGGGAAACGCTGCCGGTTCGACAGATTTCCAAAATGGTATAGTCTCGCATGAAATTGATAAATTCATCAATGCGTCTGCTGCTGTCGGTCAGGCGGAATACCATGGAATCCTTGGAGTAGTCCACGATATCCGCATTGAATGCAGAGGCGGCCGCACGAATCTCCTCTCGGGTAGACGGTTCGTTTTGCACCTTGATCAAAAGCAGCTCACAACTGACGGAATCGTTGGCACCAAACTCCTTGATGGAGCAGACATCGGGGAGCTTATACAGCTGATTGACCAGCTGCTGCTTAGCGATATCCTCGCCGTCAAAGGTGACAGTGATGCGGGAATACTCGTTGGATTCCGTCTCACTGACGGACAGGGCGCTGATGTTGAACTGACGGCGGCGGAACATACTGGTCACACGGTTGAGCACGCCGAACTGGTTGCGCACCAGCACCGCAATGGTGTATCTATTCAAATCAGTCACCTGCCTTTACGATTATGTCATCCATGCTCCCGCCGGGCGGCAGCATGGGAAGCACCATTTCATCCTTTTCAATGGCGCAGTCGATTACGTACGGTCCTTCGGATTGGAACGCATGGGAAAGCGCCTTGTCCAGCGCTTCCAGGGAATCTGCACTTTCGCCATCGGCGCCGAACGCCTTTGCCAAGGCGACAAAGTCCGTCTTGCGGTTCAAAACGGTGTTGGAATAGTGCTTTTGGAAGAACAGCGTCTGCCATTGTCTGACCATGCCGAGAACACCGTTATTGAGAATCAAAATCACAACGGGAACATTGTATGTCACGGCCGTAGCCAATTCATTCAGGCACATTCCGAAACTGCCGTCCCCGGTAATCAGTACACTGCGTTCCCCTGTCCCGTATGCGGCGCCGATGGCCGCACCGAGACCAAAGCCCATGGTGCCCAGACCGCCGGAGGAGACAAATCGCTTCGGGTTTCTGAAAATCAGATTTTGCGCCGACCACATCTGGTGCTGTCCGACATCGGTACAAGCGGCTGTGTTCTCTCCCAAATATTTGTTGAGCATACAGATAGCGTTTTTAGGCGTAAGTCCCTCACGCTTGTCCGTGTTTTCCGCTTCTTCGCACCGCAGTGCCGCAATCTTTTGCTGCCATTCTTCCTTCCGAGAGGGACAAATCAGCGGCAAAAGCTTTTGCAGTGTCTTTTTGACATCGCCCCGAAGTCCCGTTGCGGCAAGGACATTTTTGGAAAGCTCCGAGCCGTCCACGTCAATATGCACAATTTTTGCATTGACGGCGAATTTGGAGCGGTTTCCCGTAACACGGTCATTGAACCGAACGCCCAGAGAAATAATCAAATCCGCATTGTGCATAGCCATGGAGGAAGCATAGTGTCCGTGCATCCCCTGCATACCGAGAAATCTGGGGTGATCCGTCGGAATGCCGGAAAGTCCCATCAGAGAACAACCGATGGGCGCATCGATCTTCTCCGCCAGCGCCAGCATTTCCTCCTGAGCGCCGGCATTAAGCACACCGCCGCCGAAATAGATGAACGGTCGCTTGGAGGCGTTGATCTGCACGGCAGCTTCCTGAATGCGGATCTCCTTGGCCGCCATGGGTTCGTCCGCCTCGACCGGGGGCGCCTGCGTATATTCGCACTTGGCGATCTGCACATCCTTGGGAATATCAATTAAAACAGGACCGGGTCTGCCAGATTTGGCGAGCTGAAACGCCTCACGAACGGTGTCGGCAAGGTCATCGACACATCCGACAAAATAGTTATGCTTGGTGATCGGCAGCGTCACGCCGGTGATGTCGATCTCCTGAAAGCTGTCCGTACCGATCTGGGTCGTGGGAACATTGCCGCAGATCGCCACCAGCGGAACGGAATCGAGATACGCCGTGGCAATGCCGGTAACCAGATTCGTGGCGCCGGGACCCGATGTGGAGATCACAACGCCGACCTTGCCCGTGGTTCGGGCATAGCCGTCGGCTGCGTGTGTTGCTCCCTGCTCATGGGCAGTGAGCACATGGTTGATCTCGTCCCGGTATTTATACAGACTGTCGTAAACATGGATGATCTGACCGCCCGGGTATCCGAAAACCGTATCGGCTCCCTGCTCGATCAGTGTCCTTACAAGGATATCCGCACCTGAAAGAACCATCGGTGTCACTCCTTTGTAATGTAATCAGCGATTCGGCGGCCGCACTCTGCACAGCCGACCTTTGTCATGCCTTCGCTCATGATATCCGCCGTGCGGTAACCGGCGTCCAGATAGGCGGAAACGGCCTTTTCCACGGCATCTGCCTCGGCAGACATATCAAAGCTGAAGCGCAGCATCATAGCGGCAGAAAGAATGGTGCCGATGGGGTTGGCAATATCCATACCGGCAATATCCGGCGCAGAGCCGTGGATCGGCTCATACAGTCCGCAGGACGTGGCGCCCAAGCTGGAGGACGGAATCATTCCGATGGAGCCGGTAATCATGGACGCTTCGTCCGAAAGGATGTCGCCGAACATATTTTC
>JAQXLO010000218.1 GCA_029012165.1 Oscillospiraceae bacterium
CTCGCTTCATTTTTCCAAACGGGATGAGATGATCGCGGCGCCCATTTGCAAGGAAATCTGTGAGCGGCTTACCTTTTTACAGAGTGTGGGACTCTCTTATCTTACCCTGTCGCGCTCGGCGGGTACCCTTTCGGGCGGGGAGAGTCAACGCATCCGTCTGGCGACCCAGATCGGCTCCTCTTTGATGGGGGTTCTCTATATTCTGGACGAGCCGAGCATCGGTCTGCACCAGAGCGACAACGAAAAGCTTTTGCAGACGCTGAAAAACCTGCGTGACCTCGGCAACACCCTGATCGTAGTCGAACACGACGAGGAAACCATGCTCGCCGCAGACCATATCGTGGACATCGGTCCCGGCGCCGGCATCCACGGCGGTCAGGTGGTGGCACAGGGCACGGCGGAGGAAATCATGGCGTGCGAAGGCTCCGTCACCGGCGACTACCTCTCCGGTCGAAAAAAGATTCCCGTTCCCGAAACACGCCGCCCCGGCAACGGCAAAGTTTTGCAGATTCTCGGTGCGGCGGAAAACAACCTGAAAAATATCGACGTCACCTTCCCCCTCGGGCAGTTTATCGCTGTCACGGGCGTATCGGGCAGCGGCAAATCCTCCCTTGTGAACGAGATTCTCTATAAAAAACTGGCGGCGGAACTCAACGGCGCCAAAAAATTCTCCGGCAAGCATCGGGAAATGCACGGCATTGAGCATCTGGACAAGGTCATCAACATCGACCAGTCCCCCATCGGACGCACGCCCCGCTCCAATCCGGCGACCTACACCGGCGTGTTTTCCGATATCCGGGAACTGTTCGCCGCCACCACCGACGCCAAAAAGCATGGCTACACCGGCGGGCGCTTTTCCTTTAACGTCAAAGGCGGACGGTGTGAAGCGTGTCAGGGCGACGGTATCGTCAAGATCGAAATGCACTTCCTGCCGGACATCTACGTCCCCTGCGACGTCTGCCACGGCGCGCGGTACAACCGGGAAACGCTGGAAGTGAAATATAAAGGAAAATCCATCTACGATGTGCTGGAAATGACCGTGGAGGAAGCCATGCATTTCTTTGAAGCACAGCCGAAGATCTACCGAAAGATCAAGACCCTCTACGATGTGGGTTTGGGCTATGTCAAGCTTGGGCAGTCCTCCACCACCCTGTCCGGCGGCGAAGCACAGCGGGTAAAGCTTGCCACGGAGCTGTCCAAGCGTTCCACGGGCAGGACGATGTACATCCTCGACGAGCCGACAACGGGACTGCACACGGCGGACGTGCATCGGCTCATTGACGTTTTGCAGACCTTCGTGGAGTCGGGCAACACGGTCGTGGTCATCGAGCACAACTTGGACGTGATCAAAACGGCGGACACCGTCATCGACCTCGGTCCCCGAGGCGGCAACCGAGGCGGCGAGATCGTGGCGTGCGGCACACCTGAACAGGTGGCACAGGTTCCCGGTTCCCTGACCGGGCAATACCTGAAAAAACTGCTGTGATATTTTCTTTTTGAGAAACAGCGGTTTATGTATGCGTGCATAAAACAAAGGCTGTCGATACAGGTGCCCGGGCGCCTTGATCGGCGGTCTTTTTCATACAAAATCGAATTTACCTCTTGCAAGTGCGCCGCTTTTTCGGTATAATGTAAGGTGTATTATTATGTGGAAAGGTATGTGCTATGGAAACTGTCCGTGCATTTCTGCAAGTGAATAAAGGGCGCTGGCTTTGGGCGGCTGCCGTCTTTCTTTTGGCCGCACTGCTTCCGGAGTATGTTTTCCCCTTGCTGTGTCTCACCGCTTATCTTTGCACCGTCCGCCGCTGTGTTTCCTTGCGGAGCACGGAAAAAGCCATGCTCGTCTATATGGCGTGGTCGGCTCTGGCGGTCAGCTACTCGGGCGCCAAGGCGTCTGCCCTCGCCATTCTTCTGCCGTGGTGTCTGTTCTTTTTCGGCAGTCGGATGCTGCTGTCCACCGTGGACAACGCCGACAAATTAAACGCCCTGTTCCTGTGCGGCGCCGCAAGCGGTGGGATCGCCGGCGGGATTGCGATCTTGCAAATGGTTCTGTTCCACTTTGGCGGGCCGCTCAAAAAAACGTTCAATCCTTTTTGGCATCTGCTGGATATGCAGTTTGCCGACCTGGCCGTGCGCCTGCTGCCGCAGTCCGTGGTGCGGATGCTGCCTCGAACCCAGTTTATCGCCATCGCCGACCGGGCAAGCAGCACCTTCACCAACCCCCTGTTTCTTGCCGTTTTTCTGTGCATGATGGTGCCGTTCTGCACCTACTGCCTGTTTTATTTCCACCGCAGAGCCACACGCATTTTTGCGGCGCTGTGCCTGCTTTTGTGTGTCGGCGGCATCGCCGTTTCCTACTCGAGGGGACCGTACCTCGCCCTTTGTATCGTCTTTTTCGTTATGCTGTTCTACGGCAGAAAGTACGCATGGAAGCTTCTCTGCACCGCCGGTGCGCTGTTGGTGGGGCTTTCGCTGTTTGCGGGCGGCGTGTTCCGCCGACTGCTCACCCTGTTCAGCGGCAGGGATATCTCCGTCAACACCCGCTCCGAAATCTGGAAAGCCTGTTTTGAGATGCTTCGTGGACACTGGCTTTTCGGTTACGGCACGGGAGTGGGCAATGTGCGCAATATGCTCCACGAAAACTACCGCATCCGTCAGCCCCATGCCCACAACCTGTTTCTGCAAATTCTGCTGGAACAGGGCGTGATCGGTCTGGCGCTGTTCGGGGCGATCCTCATCCTGTTTCTGCGCAACCTGTACCGCCTTGCCAAAAAGGGTGACATAGGGCGAGGCATTGCGGTCACCCTGCTGGGCAGTCTCGCCGGCTTCTGCGCCTGCGGCATGACGGATTACCTTTTCTACGGCATGAAGCCTTTGTGCTATTTTCTGATGCTGATCGCCCTCTCCGAATGTGCCCTGCGCATTTATACCGAGGACAAACCGCCCTGCGCCGAAGAACCGGCCGCAAAAGAACTTGTAACACAGAGTTAAGGATAGATTTATGACTACTGATTTTCTCCCCGTCTCCCGTGCAGATATGCAGGCGTGCGGCTGGGATCAGCCGGACTTTGTCTATGTCACCGGCGACGCCTATGTGGATCACCCCTCCTTCGGCGTGGCGATCCTGTCCCGCCTGCTGGAAAGCGAGGGCTTTCGTGTGGCGATCCTTGCCCAGCCGGACTGGCACTCCACCCGGGATTTTGAACGGTTCGGTCGCCCACGTCTCGGTTTTCTCGTCAGCTCCGGCAACATCGACTCCATGGTGGCGCACTACACCGTGGCCAAGCAAAAGCGTTCCACGGACTACTATTCCCCCGGGGGCAAACCGGGCAAGCGTCCCGACCGTGCCGTGATCGTCTACTGCCAAAGGATTCGGCAGGCTTTCGGCGACGTGCCCATCATCATCGGCGGACTGGAGGCCTCCCTGCGCCGCTTCGCCCACTATGACTACTGGGACGACTGTGTGCGCCGCAGCATTTTGGTGGATTCCGGCGCAGATCTGCTGTCCTACGGCATGGGGGAGCGTTCCATCGTGCGCATCGCCAAGCTGCTGGACAAGGGTGCGCCCGTCCACAAAATCCACGATGTCCGTGGGACAGTCTACCTGACGACCCCGGACGACAAGCTGCACTTTGAGCCGGTCGGCGGCTTCCGCTTCGAGCAGCTGCGGCACGACAAGCGTCTGTACGCCCGTGCTTTTGCCTTGCAGTACCGGGAGCAGGACAGCATTGCCGGTCATGCGATCACCGAACTGTACGGCGATCGGATGCTTGTCCAAAATCCGCCCCAGCCGCCGCTGGAACGGGAGGAGCTGGACGCTGTCTACGCTCTGCCGTTTATGCGGGACTTCCACCCCATGTACAAAAAAGACGGCGGTGTTCCCGCCATTGAGGAGGTCAAGTTCTCCATCACCCATAACCGGGGCTGTTTCGGCGGGTGCAACTTCTGTGCGCTGGCGTTCCATCAGGGACGTTCCGTGCGCTCGAGAAGCATTGAATCCGTGGTACAGGAGGCGGAACTGCTGACAAAGCTGCCCGGCTTCAAGGGCTTTATCCACGACGTCGGCGGACCGACTGCCAATTTCCGATACCCCTCCTGCGACCGGCAGCTGCAAAAGGGCGTCTGCACCTCGAGAAAATGTCTTGCCCCCACGCCGTGCAAAAACCTAAAGGTCGATCACAGCGAATACATCGAACTGCTTCGCCGTGTCGAGCGCATTCCCGGCATCAAAAAGGTTTTTATCCGTTCGGGCATCCGCTTCGACTACCTGATCTACGACAAGAGCGACGCCTTTTTCCGCAAGCTGGTGCGTGACCACGTCAGCGGTCAGCTCAAGGTTGCCCCCGAGCACTGCTGCGACAACGTGCTGTCTCTCATGGGCAAGCCCGGCATTCAGGTATACGACACCTTCCGCAAGCGTTTTTTCGAGCTGACGAAATCCTTTGCCAAAGAGCAGTACCTCGTGCCCTATCTCATGTCCAGCCATCCGGGCAGTACCTTGCAGGATGCGGCAACGCTGGCGTCCTATCTCAAAAAGAACAAGTGCCGTCCCGAGCAGGTACAGGACTTCTATCCCACCCCCGGCACTGCCTCCACCGTCATGTACTACACGGGCATTAACCCGCTCACGGGCAAAAAGATTTACGTCGTCACCGACCCCCATGAAAAACAGCTTCAACGTGCGCTTTTGCAGTGGAGCCTGCCGAAAAATGCCGACCTTGTGCGGGAAGCCTTGATCAAGGCAGGGCGGCGTGATCTTATCGGCACCGGGGACAAATGCCTTATCCAGCCGAAAAATTCCCGTCCCATCCCCGCAAACCTGCCGAGAAAAAACGGCGGTAAACACAACAAATCCTCCAAAGGCGGTACATACAGAAAATGAAAAAACAGCTCAAAGGGGCACTCCCCTGTTTCCTTGCCGCACTGATCTGGGGTATGTCCTTCGTATTCCAGAGCACCGGCGTGGAAAAAATCGATATTTTCACCTTTACGACCCTGCGCTCCCTGATCGGCGTTCTGGTGCTGATCCCCATGTCCGTTTTCAGCATACGGTTTGCGCAAAAGAAAAATCCCCAGCCCCCGCAAGTGCAAAAGAAAGCCCGCAAGGATCTGTTCAAAGCCAGTCTGCTGTGCGGCATCTGTCTGTTTTTCGGGCACAACCTCCAGCAGTCCGCTTTCGCCTACACCGAGGCAGGCAAAGTCGGCTTCTTAACGGCGCTGTATATGATTCTCGTCCCGCTGATCGGGCTGGTTTTCCTGCGGCGCAATGTGTCCAAGGCGGTTTGGTTCAGCGTTCTTTTGGCCTGCTGCGGCATTTTCCTCATCTCCTTTAAGCCCGGCGCCTTCGGCGGCTTCGGAAAAGGAGAGCTTTATGCACTGGGATGTTCCCTGTTTTTTGCCATCCAGATCGTCATCTCCGACGAATATGCCAACCGTGTGGACTGCATCGCCATGTGCTGTGTGCAGTTTGCCGTCTGCGGTGTTCTGTCCGCCGTGTGTATGTTCCTGCTCGAACAGCCCAACATGACCGCCATCCTCTCCGCCAAGTGGGAGCTGCTGTACGTCGGCGTGCTCTCCACCGCAGGTGCTTTCACCCTGCAGCTTGTCGGGCAAAAAAACACCGACCCTGTCCTTGCGTCCATGCTGCTGTGCCTGGAGTCCGTTTTCTCGGTGCTGTTCGCATGGATCATTCTCGGACAGCATCTCTCTGCGCAGGAGATCACCGGCTGTGCCGTGATGTTCATTGCCATCCTGCTTACGCTGATTCCCAAGGAAACGCTGCAAACGCTTTTGCATAAAAAAAGACTGAAAGGATGATTCTCTATGGGTAAAACGATTCTTGTCGCAGGCGCAGGTCACGGCGGTCTTGCCGCAGCGGCCGATCTTGCGAGAAAGGGTTACGACGTCACGGTTTTGGAGCAGAAAGCCGAAAAGGATCTGGGCTACGACTGGACCGATATCTTCGCCCCCGGGGCTTTGATCACCGCAGGCGTACCCTATCCGTCCCGCAGTCTGTACAGCTACAAGGAAAACATGACCTTCTTTCCCCCTTCCCAGAACATTGCGCTCACCCAGCACGTCCCAGAAAAGGAGCTGGAGATCAAGATGGAGCGCAGGGATATCTACGCCCACCTGATCGCCCATGCCAAACGCTGCGGCGTGCAGTTCCGCTTTGAGACGCCTGTAAAAGCGCCCCTGCTTTTGGGCAGCCGTGTCTGCGGCGTGTATACCGGCGAGGAAAAGCTATACGCCGATCTGGTCATTGACGCCTGCGGCATGGATTCCGTTTTGCGTGCCGGACTGCCGGAATTCTGCGGTGTGGAAAGTGCACCGCAGGACGGGGAGACCGCCTTTGTCTACCGTGCGTTCTATAAGCGCACCGGCGATTTTGCCCCCGAACACCCCTACGAAGTCTATGTTCTGCACCGGGGCAAACCCGAGGTCGCATGGGTCGCCACCGAGGAGGACTTTGCCGACGTACTGATCGTCCGCTTTGCGCCCTTCGGCATGGACACCGTTGAGGACACCCTGTCTGCTCTGCGCAAAACCAATCCCCACATCGGCGACACCGTTGTGCGCGGCGGACAGTTCGCCAAGATTCCCGTCCGTCAGCCCCTGTCCATGATGGTCGCCGACGGCTATGCCGCCATCGGGGACGCCGCATTTATGACCGTCCCGCTGATCGGTTCCGGCATCGCCAACTCCCTGAAAGCCTCCCACATCCTGTCCCGTGCCGTCACGGACGACAAGGCGTGCGCCTTTACAGCGGAGACGCTGTGGAAATATCAGGTCGGGTACTACAAACTTCTCGGCGCCGGTTTTGCCGCCATGACGTGCCTGAAAAACGCCATGCTTACGCTGGAGCCCGCCGAGGTCGATTTCCTCTTCGAGCGGGGCATCCTCACCGAGGACGAAATCACCATCACCGCCGACACTACCAATTTACAGTCCATGCTCAGTATGTCCGTCAAGGATCTGGTCAACCGTGCCAAGAAGCTCTGCACGGACAAAATTCTGCTGACCAAGATCCTGCGCATCGCCTCCCAGATCGCCTCTGCCACAGCCCTTTGCGCCATGATGCCCAAAACCTATTCCGTGCAGAACGTGCGCAAGTGGGTCGCCTCCTACAACACATTCTTTGCCAAGCTCAAGAAAGGGTAATTCTCCTTGAAAACGATCACGGTTCAGCCCAACGACGCCAACCAGCGTTTGGATAAATTTCTGACAAAAAGTCTGCCGAATCTACCCCAGTCGCTGATGTTCAAGTATATCCGTCTCAAGCGCATCAAGCGCAACGGCAAACGTGCGCAGATCGCCGACCGCCTGCAAAGCGGCGACGTCATCGAACTGTATATTGCCGACGAATTTTTTGAAAAGCCGCAGGCGCAGTATGATTTCCTCCGCGCTTCCCGGTCGCTGGACATCCTGTATGAGGACGACAATCTGATGCTGCTGAACAAAAAGGTCGGACTGCTGTCCCATCCCGACGAGACGGAATACTGCGACACCCTCATCGGTCGGGTCAAACGATACCTTTATGAAAAAGGCGAGTACGACCCCGCCCGGGAGCAGTCCTTTACCCCGTCCCTCGTCAACCGCATCGACCGCAACACCTGCGGCATCGTCATGGCCGCCAAAAACGCCGAGGCGCTGCGGCTGTTGAACCATATCGTCAAAACCCGGCAGCTGCACAAAATGTACCTGTGCGTTGTCCACGGCAAGCTTCCCAAAAAGGAGGATACCCTGCACGGCTTTTTGATCAAGGACGAGAAGAACAACCGGGTCACCGTACTGCAATCTTCCCGCCCCGGCGCCAAGGAGATCCGCACCCGCTACAAAGTTCTCGATGTTCACAAGGGGCTCAGCCTTGTGGAGATCGAACTGCTCACGGGACGCACCCACCAGATCCGTGCCCATTTGGCGTCCGTCGGCTGTCCTTTGCTGGGCGACGGCAAATACGGCACCAATGCCCTCAACCGTTCCTACGGCTACAAAAAACAGTTTCTGTGCGCCTACAGCCTCACCTTTGACTTCACCGAGGACAACGGCGCTCTGCAGTATCTGCACCAAAAAACCTTCTCCCTGCCCGATGTCTGGTTCGCAGATGCCTTTCTGGCACGCACTTTGTGGGAAAAATAACCGATATTTCCCAGAGAAACTGAAAATTTATTGTGAATTTCCCCACTTTTTCAGCAATACCTATTGCAGAATTCACAAAAATAGTATAGAATGTGTATGTTATGCCGGATTCTTTTCCGGTGCAATCAATAACGAAAAGGATGATTTAATTGGCTAAGACCGAAAAAAGCAAAGCGGAGCTTTACCGCCAGGAGCGAAAAGACCGCATCTCCAGCGCTGCAAAGAAAAATGCGAAAAAGAGCAGAAAGCATCCCGGTGCAGGCAAAATCATCGGCCGTGTGTTCGGCATCGTGCTGGCGATTGCCATCGTAGGCGGCGTGGCTTACGGCATTCTGGATTCCACAGGCACCATCGCCCGTGCCCAGACCGCCTTCAATGTCGGCGAGCACAAGATCAGTGTTGCGGAATACGGCTATATGTACTATATGCAGTACCAGAACACTGCCAATCAGGCGCAGCAGTCGGAGAGCCAGTACGGCTACAATATGTACGGCTTCGACTACAACAAGTCGCCCGAGGATCAGGAAACCACCGACAGCGACGGCAAGACCATCAAGTGGTCCGAAAAGCTCGAGGACAACACCATCGAGTATATGCAGGAATTCTACGCCATCTATGACAACGCCATGGCCGAAGGCTACACCGTAAACGACGACGAAAAAGCCGACATTGAGGAACAGCTGGACAGCATGCGTGCCACCGCCGCCGGCGACGGCTCCAGTCAGAACCAGATCTCCATGTCCCTGAACTCCTGGCTGAAGGTCTACTACGGCAAGGGTATCACGGAAAACTTCCTGCGCAATCTGATGGAAAAGGAAATGGTCGTCCAGCGCTACAGCGAGGACAAGCAGACCTCCTTTGAGGACAAGTACACCAACGAGGTGCTTGACAAGGAGTACAAAGAGGATACCACCGAGTACGATGTGGTCGATCTGCGCATCTACAGCTTTGAGCCCAAGGAGCTGACTGCCAAGGACGGCGAGAGCGAGGAAGCGCTTGCCAAGCGTCAGGACGCCGAAAACGCAAAGGCACTGGAAAAAGCCAATGCTCTGCTTGCAGAGGTCACCGACGAAGCGTCCTTCCTGAAGGCCGCCGAGCCGTACATCCACGAGAAGGAGCAGGAAGAAGCTGAAGCCTCCTCCACCGACACCGCAGTCGATGCAGAGGTCAAGACTGAAGAACCTGCCGCAGAAACCGCTGACGATGCGGCAGACACCGCAGACGAAACGGCAGACACCGCCGAAACTGCGGATGCCGCCGAGGAAGAACATAACCACGATTCCAACACAAAGGCGTATGCCACCTCCAAGTCCTCCCTGACCTCCTCCATCTCCGAGGATGCTGCCAAGTGGGCGTTCGCTGCTAAGGCCGGCGCCAAAAAAGCGTTTGCCGCCGAAAACGGCACTGCTTACGCTATGTATGTGGTCAAGGGACACTACGCCGCAGAATGTGTGGACGTCCGCCACATCCTGTTCATGACCGTGGACAGCTCCACGAGCGAGAAGCTTTCTGACGAAGAGATCGCTGAAAAGGTTGCCAAGAAGGACGAGGCCCTTGCAAAGTGGGAAGCTTCCGACAAGACGGAGGACACCTTCGCAGAGCTTGCCACCGAATACACCGAGGATACCGGCTCCTCCTCCACCGGCGGTCTGTACGAGAGAGTCAACAAGGGTCAGATGGTCGATGCCTTTGACCAGTGGATCTTTGACGACAGCCGCAAGGAGGGTGACTACGATGTCATCGAGAGCGAATACGGCTACCACATCATGTACTATGTGGGCAACCGTGATCTGAGCTACCGTGGCACACTGCGCACCTCCCACACGCAGGAAGATTACTCCGCATGGCTGGAGGATGAACTGGCCAAGGACAGCGTGAAGGTCACCAGAAACGAAAGCGGCATGGCGCAGGGCTACTCCCGTGCCTATAAGCTGATCGACGCAACCGTTGAATCCATCAACGCCCAGTCCAACTCCATCGGCTAAACCGATCCACAGAAATCACAGCCACCGCACAGGTTCATGCCTGTGCGGTGGCTTTTGTATGCAAAAAAGACGCTCCTCACGGAAAATTGTGGGATTTGTGTTTCGCACCGGGGAACCCTCGCCGGAGGTTCCCCGGTGCGAAGCACAAAATGGGGAAAGACTGATGCACGCCAAGGCTCCCTTGCAGGGGAGTCCAGACTGTTGAAAACACTTTTTCGACAAACGGAGAAGAGCACAGGCGCAAACCTGTGCTCTTCGGGAAAACTTTAGAAAACTTTTAGAAATCCACTTCAGTGTCGTAGTAGCAGCATTTGAGAAGCTTTTCCATCTCCTCCACGCTGGGCTGACGGGGGTTGGAGCCGGTGCAGGCATCGCCGATCGCATTGACCGCAATATCATGCAGTCTGTCAAGGAACACATCCTCCGGCACAAAGCCCTGCTCCGTGGGATAGCTGTCTGCACCGTAATTTTTGATGCAGTGCGGGATATTCAGTTCGTCGCACATCTTGCGCAGTGCGGCAATCAGAAGCTGTACCTTTTCCTCGACAGTCTCGCCGCCCAGTTTCATCTCGTCTGCGATGATCGCATAGCGCTTGGCCGCCGTCTCGTCCTTGGCATTGAAAGCGATGACCTTCGGCAGGTACATGGCGTTGGCGGCGCCGTGGATGATGTGTGCGCCGTAGTCCGCAAAGGCGGCGCCGGTCTTGTGCGCCATGGAGTGGACAATGCCCAAAAGGGCGTTGGAGAAGGACATGCCGGCGAGGCACTGTGCATTGTGCATTCTGTCACGCTTGCCCATATCGCCGTTGTAGGAACCGATGAGGTCGTTCTGGATCATCTTGATCGCATAGATCGCCAGCGCATCGGTGTAGTCGCAGTTGGCGGTGGAAACGTACGCCTCCACAGCGTGGGTCATGGCGTCCATGCCCGTGTGGGCGACCAGCTTTTTGGGCATGGTCTCCGCAAGGTCGGGGTCAACGATCGCCACATCGGGCGTGATCTCAAAGTCCGCAAGCGGATATTTGATACCCTTTTGATAGTCGGTGATGACGGAGAAGGCAGTCACTTCCGTGGCGGTGCCGGAGGTGGAGGAGATGGCGCAGAAATGCGCCTTGGTGCGCAGCTTCGGCAGACCGAAGACCTTGCACATATCTTCAAAGGTGACCTCGGGATATTCGTACTTGATCCACATGGCCTTGGCCGCGTCGATGGGGGAACCGCCGCCCATCGCAATGATCCAGTCGGGTTCAAACTTGCGCATTTCCTCGGCGCCGCGCATCACGGTTTCCACCGAGGGGTCGGGTTCAATACCCTCAAACAGCTTCACTTCCATGCCGGCGTCCTGCAGGTAAGCAACAGCTTTGTCCAAAAAACCGAATCTCTTCATGGAGCCGCCGCCGACGCAGATGATCGCCTTTTTGCCTTCAAAAGTTTTCAGCGCTTCCAAGGCGCCCTTGCCGTGATACAGGTCACGGGGTAAAGTAAAACGAGCCATATTCGAGTCCTCCTAAAAATTTATTTTCTCTGTTCGAGAACATCTACAGTATAACATTTTCCCTGCGTTTTTTCAATAGAGGAACTGTGTCTTGTTTGTAAAATTTTAGTGTGGCATGGCGCAATCGAGCGTGCGATGCTGCCTTAGTCGGCGAAGCGAAGCTCCATTTCCAGAATGCGCTTGACGCACGCCTGCAAATCACCACGGGTCAGTCTGCCGGCATCGTAAGCCGCCTGCAGATCCTCCGGGTAGCCGACGTGCATTTTCATGTCGTTGCCGGCGATGACCTCTACCACCGGGTCGTTTTTCACGCCCCAATCCGTGGTGACCATGCCCTTGAAGCCCCATTCCCCACGCAGAATACCGGTAATCAGCTCCCAGCTCTCGGAGGTGTGCTGACCGTTGATGAGGTTGTAGGATGTCATGAGCGTCCACGGGTCGGACTCCCTGACACAGATCTCAAACACACGCAGATAGATCTCACGCAGCGCACGCTCGGACAGACGGGAATCGCAGGCGAAACGATTTGCCTCCTTGTTGTTGCAGGCAAAATGCTTGATGGAGACTGCCACCTTCTGCGACTGCACACCCCGGGTCATGGCGGCGGCACATTTGCCGGCGAGCACGGGATCTTCGGCATAGTACTCAAAATTTCGTCCGCAAAGCGGATTGCGGTGGATGTTCATGGCGGGCGCCAGCCAGATGCCGATATTGTTCTCCCGAATCTCCGCTGCTGCCGCTGCGCCGACCTGTGCGATCAGGTCGGTGTTCCATGTACACGCCAGCAGTGTGGCGCAGGGCCACGCCGTGGTGGGAATGCCCGTCTCCGGATTCAGCCGCAGACCGGCAGGACCGTCCGCTGTGGGGATGGGCGGGATCTTCAGCCGCTGCTGGCCGCCGAAACAGCCCGTATTGGCAACGCCGGTGGGCGCTTTGCCGCCGACAAAGTCCATCAGCTCCGCATCGGTAAACTGTGCCACAAAGGCATCCAGAGAAATCGTCTCGCCCACGTCGTCGAACATCACCGGCTTTTCGGGCGCCTGTGCTTCGATCTGTGCGGAATGCTCGGCTTTGTATGCAGGCTCGCCCACGGGCAGGGGTTCATAGGTGCCGTCCGCCAGCAGTCTCTTCTCCAACTTGAACGGGCGGCAATACTGGGTCAGCTGTGCAGTCACGACATTGTCGGACAGGCTGTACACAAAGGCGGTTTCCTGCACGTCCCGCACGGAGGTGCCCACAAAGAAGCGGTAGTCGCCCTTCTCCAGCACCATGGCAGACTTTTGCACCTTACCCAGATCGTCAAAGGACGCCATCTCGGACACGGGGAAGCTCAGGGCAATGGTCTCCTTTTCGCCGGGCGCCAAAAGCTTCGTCTTGCGGAATGCCGCCAGCTCCATGGCAGGTTTGCCGAGAACGCCCTGCGGGGCACTGTAGTACAGCTGCACGACCTCCTTGCCGGGGACATCGCCGGTGTTGGTCACGGTGACAATACAGGCGATCTGTCCGTCCGCTTCGCCGCAGAGCACACCGCTCAGGGAAAAACTCGTATAGGAAAGTCCGAAACCGAAGGGATAGCGGACATATTTTTTCATGCCGGGGATGGTTTCAAAATAGCGGTAGCCGACGTAGATGTCATCGCTGTAGTCGAGGTATTCAAAACAGCGGTTGAACTCCTCCACGCTGGGGTAGCAGTCATAAGTGGTGGTGATGGTGTCCGCCAGCTTCGCCGAGGGGTTCACATCGCCCATGATCACATCCGCCAGCGCAAGACCGCCCTCCATGCCGCCCTGCCAGGCGAACAGCACCGCCTGCACCCTGTCGTTCTGCGCAAAATATTCGCAGTCCACCGGTGCGCCGGAGTTGATGACCACGACCACCTTGGCAAAGTTTGCACACACGCTGTCCAGCAGTGTCTTTTCCGTATCGGACAGGTAGTAGTCCCCGCCGATGGGACGGCGATCCACGCCCTCCGCAGAGAAGCGGCTGAGGGTGACGATGGCGGTGTCCGCTTCCTTGGCGGCAGACACGATCAACTCCTCAGGCACGGCAGGCTCTTTGACGTGCATACTGGCAAAGGTGTCGTAGGTCATGTCGTCCCGCTTCTGGCAGAACTCCATGTTGTTGACGATGCTCCATGTCGCATCGATCTGCGCCGGCGTGGGAATGTGGACACTTTCCCGCTTTACATAGTCCTGATAAAACTCCACCAGCGGCTTGTAGATGGTCACATCCTTGTGCGCAAAGCCCTCGTAGATACCGTGGATATAGGGCGTGTGCACGTCACCGCTGCCGCCGCCGCCCTTGATGTATTCGATGGTCGCCTTGCCGAACAGAGCGATCCTTGCCCCCTTCTGCAAAGGCAGCGCTCGGTTCAGGTTTTTCAAAAGCACTGTGCCCTCTGCGGCGGCCGCACGGGAAAGCCGGGCGTGTGCAGGCGACGCCGTGACACACCGACCGTCCTTGCCCAAGGGCTTGCAGGGCTGGAAACGAAATCTTGCGTATTTGTCCATAATATCTCTCCGTTCTGTTTAACAATGTATAGATGCGCAGCACCGTCTGTCGAAAGCATGCTGCGCACTGCTTTTCAACAGGGAAAGTATAGCACAGTTTTTGCGACATTGCAACCGATTCCCACAGTTGTGCCCTTGTAATCCCGCCGGTTTTGTGGTATGATTCTGGCATCGAGGTGACTGTTTTGAATATTCTGCACATGAAATACGCCGTGGAGGTCGCAAAGGCCGGCTCCATCAACAAAGCATCGGAGGCGCTGCTGATCGCCCAGCCCAACCTGAGCCGCTCCATCAAGGAACTGGAGGCGGATCTGGGGATCACCATCTTTGACCGCACCGCCAAGGGGATGGCGCTCACCCCCGAGGGGGAAGAATTCATCGGCTACTCCAAAGCCATCCTGCGCCAGATCGACAATGTGGAAAAGCTGTACAAAAGCGGCATTCCCATCAAACAGCGCTTTTCCGTTTCCGCACCCCGAGCAACCTACATTTCCGAGGCGTTCGCCCAGTTTTCCAAGAGCCTCGGCGCCGACTCTGCCGAGCTGTTCTACAAGGAGACCAATTCCTCCCGCACCATCAAAAACGTCCTGTCCGGCGAGTACAAGCTGGGCATCGTCCGCTATGCGGAGAGCTACGACAAATACTTCAAGTCCATGTTTGATGAAAAGGGTCTGCACTACGAAATGGTGTCGTCGTTCCGCTACGTCCTGCTCATGCACCAAGACAGCCCGCTGACCGATTTGCCCGAGATCCGCTATGCCGACCTGACAAGGCAGATCGAGATCGCCCACGCCGACCCCTACGTCCCCTCCCTCTCCGCCGCACAGGTCAAAAAGGAGGAGCTGTCCGACGACATCAGCCGCCGCATCTTCGTCTTTGAACGTGCCAGCCAGTTTGATCTGCTGAGCGAAAATCCGCAGACCTTTATGTGGGTATCCCCCGTGCCGGACAAGATCCTGCAGCGCTACGGACTTGTCCAGCGCACCTGTCAGGACATCCAAAAAAGCTGCAAGGATGTGCTGATCTACAAAAAGGACTACAGTCTCACCCAGATGGACAGCGACTTCATCACCGCCCTGTGCAATGCCAAGCGTAAATACCTATAATTCACAGCTAATTCACAGCCGCTTTTTCCATACAAAGGGCGGCTGTCTTCTTTTCCGTGTGCGGTATATCGATATGTATATTACCGATATAACTTTTTAATTATTCACATCCTCTCTCTGAGGTGATACAATGGGCACAAGGAACAAATAACGGAGGTGATCCTATGCCACAAGCACCCCTGACCCGTGCCACCCTCGGGCGACTGCCGGACTATTTGCAGTATCTGCGTTCTTCCGATTCAGGCACGCATATCTCCGCCACGACCATCGCCAGGGCACTGGAACTGGGCGAGGTACAGGTGCGCAAGGATCTGAGCGCTGTCTGCGGCGGCGGCAGGCCGAAGGTGGGCTACTGCAAGGCGGAGCTGATCGCTGCGCTGGAGGACGCCCTGCGGCACACCAAAAAGAGCGCCGCTGTCATCGTCGGCGCCGGTCGGCTCGGCACCGCTCTTTTGGGCTTCGACGGCTTTGATGCGCCGGAGATCATCGCCGCCTTTGATACCGCCGTGACCGGTTCCGTCTGCGGCAAACCGATCCTGCCCATGACGGAGTTTCGCAGCTTCTGTCAGCTGCACGATATCCGCATCGGCATCATCACCGTGCCCGTGGAGCAGGCGCAAAACGTGTGCGACACCATGGTCGCCAACGGCATCGCCGCCATTTGGAACTTTGCCCCCGTCAAGCTGAAGATCCCGGAAAAGGTCATTCTTCGTCAGGAAAATCTGGCACTTTCCCTCGCACACTTGAATTTGTTGGCAAATCAACTATAATAGAGGAGGTTCATCATCATGAACAACAAACCGTATGAGATCGTGGACAGCGTGGAAACGCTGGAAAATGCGATTGAGCGTGTGCGTGCGGCACAAAAAGCTTTCGCCGCCTACACACAGGAACAGGTTGACAAAATTTTTCTTGCTGCCGCCAGCGCCGCCGACAAGGCACGCATCCCCCTGGCCAAGATGGCTGTGGAAGAAACCGGCATGGGCGTGGTGGAGGACAAGGTGATCAAGAACCACT
>JAQXLO010000219.1 GCA_029012165.1 Oscillospiraceae bacterium
AACGGGTTCACCGTTTTCATCGGCATAGACCGTCATATCCTCCGCCTCAAATGCAACGCCGATATTTCTGATGAATACGGTTTCAACCTCTCCCGTTTCAACATCAACGCTCAGGACTCTCTTCTGATCGTTTAATTCATCGCAGGACATATAGAGCTTTCCGCCGAACATCTCCGCACCCTGAATTCTGTAGATAGGCTCGGAAAGCGGAACGGTTTTGACAAGGCTCATGTCGCTGAGGTTGAACACATTGAGAACCGAGGAATCGCCCGTCTTGTCCTCGGGCTCTTCCTTCCACTCTGCCGTATAGAGACAGTTTCTCTCGACGTCGATTGCGCACCAAGGAACGCCCTCCAGGTGAAGCTCGTGCGGCAGCTCATAGTATGTTCCCGTGAACTTGAGCGTTTCGGCATCGTAAAGCGCAATGAAGGAATTGGTATAATCGGGTCCGTCCTCGATGGCGGCGTACACCATGCCGTTGTAGCAGCTCAGACCGCCGATGTGATTGCAGCCTCTGTCTTTCAGAACCTTGGGGATGGCATCCGTCATAATGCGGCGGATTTCTCCCGTTTTCATGTCGGCCTTGCCGAGGTTCTTGTTTCCGCTGAAATAGAAATATTCGCCGTCATTGGTCACGCCCTGGGAAGAAACATTGTAATCGAACAGAACATAGGTATTCTTGCCGATCACCTCTGCGCCGATGGGATCGGGCATATTTTTTTCATCAGCGCCGACGACAAGAAGCATGATCGCCGAAAGCAGGGCGATGCACCTTTTGAAAATAACATAGGAAAAGCTGAATGAAACCATAGAATAACCCCTTATGCAAAATTTTTGACCATTATACAACGAATTCCCCGTTTCTGTCAAATAATTGTACGGTAAAAATGATACCTCGGACAACTATCTGTGGAGCCTTGCTGCCTTTCTGGCATGATCGTTTCTCATTCCTCTGCAAAAGCTCTATCCTTTGCCAAAGAAGAATTTTTATACGAATCGTCATCGGTTACTTCCTTAAGAACTTTGATTTGCTTTGGAAAAACGATTTTTGCATTCTCGTCACTCAGCTCAATTTCCGCAATAGCTTTGTCTTGCCAAAACGGATAAATGTCAATTTCAAAATATTGGTTTTCATAGGTGAGGCAGTATCTCGTTTTTCGGATCTGTCTTTTCGTTGTGTCTGCATCCATCAGAAGTTTTAAATACTCGGCCTGCGAGAGACGGCGCTCGATTTCAATGCGTTTTAAAGCAGAAACCTTGCGCTTGATCGTCTGAAAATATATGTAATTGCCATCCACTCCACGCTGGCGAATGCGTATCTCCTCATCGTCCGTGCTGTGCAGGTAAGTCTGAATAATTTCAACACGTTGGCAATTCGGATTACTTTCCAGCCACTTAATATCCGGGTATTCAATCAAATACTTTCTTTCTGTCTCGTAAGGTTCCGGCTCCCCGAGAAACGATGCGATCTCTGCCACAAGCTTCTTCATTTTCTCTTCAAAATTCGTTGTATTGTCGATCACCCGCAGATGCGGATGACCTGTCCATGCCGAAATCAGCCTGTCATCCAAAGCGGCCGCTTCCTCCACCGTCTCTGTTCGGGCTGCGTTGTTGGCAGTCGTATAAAATTCTTCTGCGCCTTTTGCCGCAGTTACCAGATGAAATACGGCATCGTATTGGTCACGAAGCTCGATTTCATTGGACTCGACAAATCGAATCGCCTGAGCAAACTCCGCTTCGCTCATATAGGCTTTATTGTCCAGAACGCCTCGATCGCAAACGATAAGCACCTTGTCGGTCTGCATGGAACCCGCCGCCTGCTCAAACACTTTCTCCTTTTCGATCTGTAATTTCATCTGGCATTTCTGAAATTCGGTGTTTGTGCCGCACGTCCACGGCGCCACTCCGCCGTTGATCAATTCTGTGGCTGTCTCCGGCACAAACAAGACCGTGTATCCCATCTGTGTAAACGCATTCTGCACCCAGCTCATC
Organism: Oscillospiraceae bacterium; assembly: GCA_029012165.1. Classification (GTDB taxonomy): domain Bacteria; phylum Bacillota; class Clostridia; order Oscillospirales; family Acutalibacteraceae; genus UBA1425. The sequence goes on from JAQXLO010000219.1 coordinate 1,993, forward strand.
GCTGTCGATTTGCCGGCGCACGGTCCGCCGGTGATGACGATCTTAGATATTTTCATCTTTGTTTCCTGCTCTCTCATGCACAGCATTTCCTCCACATCCATATGGAAAAGTGCCGCCAGTTTTCGCAGCACATTCGTTGTAGGTTTCGATCTCCCCGTTTCCCATTTTGAAACAGCTTTATTGCTCACTCCCACTTTCTCAGCGAGTTCCGCCTGAGAAAGATTAAGCTCGGTTCTTCTTTCCAAAATCTTGTTTCCGAATGTATAATCGTTCATGAATCTTCCCCTCTTTTCATACCGTATTATAAAACAAAGAGCACCGCAGGACAAGTCCCGCAGCATCGAATTTCGGTAGATTTTTTCAGAGATTTAGGAGATCTGTGCTTCGCACCGGGGAACCCCCGGCGAGGGTTCCCCACGCCAAAACAGTCCACCGGACTGTTTTGGCTCCCCTCCTGCGCTTTTTTTCTGTCAAGATTTCACCGACTGCGGTCGGCGACCAAAGGCAGGCGCCGCCTTTGGAATCCGCAAGCCTTTAAAAAGCTCCCGCGAAACTTTTAATCCCACAAAAACTGTGATGAACCTACAAAAAAGGACAGGCAGAAAAAATCTGTCTGTCCGAAAAAATTGTTCTTATTCTTCTTCTTTTTTCTGTACGTTCTGCGGCTCGATTTTGCCGTAGAGGGAGAAGGCTGCGTTGTCCGAACGGGGCGGACGGGAGGGCTGGGAGGGAGCGCTCTTTTGACCGCCTCGACCACCTCTGCCACCACGATATCCGCCTCTGCCGCCGTCTCTTCTGGGTGCGGAACCGTTCTCCGCCGTGAAGCCCTCCGCAAGGGTGATGACCACTCTGCGTTCGCTGTCGGAGCCGACGGAATGGGAATCCACGCCTTCGATCTCCTGAATGGCGGTATGCACTACTCTGCGCTCATAGGGGTTCATGGGATCGAGCACGACATTTCTGCCGTACTTGCGCACACGGGCGGCATTCTTCTTGGCCAGTTCACGCAAGGTTTCCTCACGCTTTTCACGATAGCTGCCCACGTTGATGGACACACGCTTATAGGCATCGGACTGCTTGTTGACGATCAGGCGGACAAGGTACTGGATCGCATCCAGCGTTTCTCCCCGGCGGCCGATCACCGTGCCCTGGTTGTTGCCGCAGTCCAGACGGATCTGCACGGTATCCTCCTCGACGGAGAATTCGATTTTGGCTTCTTCGACGCCCATGCCGGTCAAAATACCACGCAGGTACGCCTCCGCCTTGGCAAAGGGCGATTCCTCGTATTCATAGAATGCTTTAACTTTTGCGGGACTGCCGCCGAACAAACCCAGTGTCTTTTTCTTCGGCAGCTCTACGACTTCCTGTTGAATCTCGGCATCCTCCGGGGCGTTCAGCAGAAGCTTTGCATTTTCAAAGGCTTCCTCGATGGTTGCGCCGGTACCGATTGCTTCTTTAATCAAAAGTGACACCACCTATAATATTCAATCTTGTTTGTTTTTGATCTCGGCAACTTTTTTGAGATTTTCCTCTTTGGAGCGGCGTTCGATGGTTTCTTCGATCAGCAGCTTGGTCGTTGCCTTTTTGGGGCTGAAAACGGAATTCAAAACCACAGTCTGCACAAAGGCGATCACGCTGGAGGCGATCCAGTACACGCCGATACCGATGGGAAACTGGAAGGTAAAGTACAGCGAGAACAGGGGCATACCGAAGGTCATGCAGCCCATGGACGGATTTTTTGCCATTTCGGGGTTGCTTTCCTTTTGGCGCACATACATAAAAAGACTGGTCGCCAGCTGCGAAACAAAGGAAAGGATGGGAATCAGCCAAAGGACGCTGGGCTGTTTGATGGAGGGAACCTGTCCCAAAGACAGCCCGAGGAAAGAAAAATCAAAGCTGCTGATTTTGTTGATTACGTCGGGGGACACAACGCCGGTCAACTCGCCGATGTGTTCGATGATCTGCATCTCAACGAGGCGGCTGTTTTTGCTGGAGATCTCCACGATATTTTTGAGCGCTTCGGTCAGGGCGTTGACATCCTGCGAGGAGATGTTGAGCACATATTGAAGCGGATGGTAGATCGCACCGAGCAAGCCGTAGATGATCGGCAGCTGCAAAAGCAGCGGCAGACAACCCATATTCATCGGGTTTGTGCCTTCCTGCGCATAGAGAGCCTGCGTTTCTTCCTGGATCTTTTTCTGGTCTCCCGCATATTGCTGCTGGATCTTGCGCACCTTGCTTTGCAGGCGCTGCATTTTTGCGGAGCTTTTTTGCTGCTTGATGGACATGGGAAGCATGACGATACGGGCGATCAATGTCAGCAGGATCAGCGCCACACCGTAGTTATCGACCAGCAGGCAAAGCTCACGCAGCAGGAAGCCGAAAAATTGGTATAAAAATGACATTTGTAGTCCTCCGCGGAAAGGTAGGGTAAACGCTTATCTTTTCGTTTTCGGGAATTTTTTTTGCTTCTTTTCCCGCTTCGGCGGAACCGGATCGTAACCGCCGGGGAACAGCACGTTGCACCGCAACAGGCGTCCTACCGCAAGGAAGAAGCCTTTGCAGGCGCCGTGCACCTCGATCGCCTCCAGGGCGTACTGCGAACAGGTAGGGTAGTACCTGCACATGGGCGGGAAAAGGGGAGAGATACGTTTTCGGTAAAATCGGATCAGTGCCGTTAAAAACCGTTTCATATCGGGATCACACCAAGCTGCCGCAGCTGCGCACGCATGGATCTTTCCACGTCGGTGCTTTTCAGGTGCAGTGTTTTGAACCTTGCGACAAAAACAATATCCCAGCCGCCGGTGCATTCCGGGGCCAAGTGCCGGTAGGCTTCTTTGATCACACGGCGGCAGCGGTTGCGTTCCACGGCGCCGCCGAGCTTTTTGCTCGTTGTGATACCGATACGACAAATGCCCGCGCGGTTTTTCAGCGAGTAGATAACCAGCGCAGGACTTTTACAGGACTTGCCGCGTCCGTAGACGCGGCGGAAGTCGGTATTTTGATGGATCGTTATAACTGCTTTGGACAATCGGATCACCTGTCCTTAATTTGCCGAAACAAATCAATAGGTCAGCTGCTTTCTGCCCTTCGCTCTGCGGCGTGCAAGAACCTTGCGGCCGTTGCGGTCGGCCATTCTCTTGCGGAAGCCGTGCTCCATCTTGCGATGACGCTTTTTAGGCTGGTACGTTCTTTTCATTTTCGCAATCCTCCTTGTTAATCGTTGACATAGGGCAGGAGAGCGACCTGACGCGCACGCTTGATTGCCGTGGTAAGCTCACGCTGATGTGCCGCGCAAGTGCCGGTCACACGGCGGGGCAAAATTTTCGCTCTGTCCGAAATAAACTTGTGAAGCTTGTTGACATCTTTGTAGTCAATGCATTCTACTTTATCGACGCAGAAAGAGCAGACCTTTTTGCGGCCTTTTCTGTTCTGTCTCTTGTCGGATTTCTCATAAGCCATGAAAGTGAACCTCCTTATCGAAAATTAAAAGGGAAGCTCGTCATCGTCCTGGATGTCACTGAAGTCACCCATACCGCCGCTGGCAAAGGCGGGGGTACTCTGGGGACGAGCGGGCTCATCGTAGCGGGCGGTGCTGCCGCCCGTGGTACCGGATTCGCTCTTGCTGCCGCAGAAGCTGACGTTGTCCGCCACGATCTCCACTGCGGTGCGCTTGTTTCCGTTGCGATCCTCATAGTTGCGGGTCTGGATGGATCCCTGAACGGCGATCATCGAGCCCTTGCGGAAGAAACGGCTCACAAATTCCGCTGTCTGTCTCCAGGCAACGACATCAATGAAATCCGCCTGCCGCTCCTCGCCCTGACGGACGAAGTTGCGGTCAACCGCCACACGGAAGGACGTCACGGAGATTCCGGATGTGGTCGTGCGCAGTTCGGGGTCTGCAACCAGTCTGCCCATAATCACTGCACAGTTCAGCATAGTGTCCTTCCTCCTTTACTTTCTTACAACGAGACAACGCAGAACACCTTCGGTGATCTTTGCGATACGCTCGAGCTCAGCAGGAAATTCGGGACCGCTCGTGTAGTTGTACAGAGCATAGTAGCCGTTGGGCTCGTCGTTGATGGGATACGCAAGCTTGCGCTCGCCCCATGCGTCGATGCTCTCCAGCGTACCGTTTTCTTCGACAAGAGCCTTGAACTTTTCGACAAGGGTCTGCGTCGCTTCTTCGCCGTTGGCGACGGAGAAGATCAACATGGTCTCATAGCTGTTTACTGCCATTCTGAAGCACCTCCTTCTGGTCATTCGGCCACAGATCGCCTGTGGCAAGGATCGCAGACCTTCGCTCGGGTCTGCCATGCCGCGCGAAAAAAATTACACGGCAAGATATTATTATAACAATTTTTGCATATTTGTCAAGGGTTTTTTCACAATATGGTATTTTTATCCGACACATACAAGATGTAGTGTCCGGCGGCATCGGAGAAATCGAAAAAATCGCATCGGAATAGGGTCAAAGGTGGGTTTTGCCGTTTCGTTCTTACTTGCATAAATTACCATGCGTGCAATATTTTGCACGACCTACACAAACGTTAGCCGACTAACGATTTTTTCACAAGCTGGATTTCCTGTTTCGTTTTCGTTTGCTTACACAAATTATCTTGCGTGCAATATTTTGCACGACCTACATAAACGTTAGCCGGCTAACGATTTTTCGCCTCATCACGAAAAATTGTGGGATTTGTGCTTCGCACCGGGGAACCCCCGGCGAGGGTTCCCCACGCCAAAACAGTCCACCGGACTGTTTTGGCTCAGACTGTCGAAAAACCGTGTTTTGCGATTAGGCAAGACACGGTTTTTCGGGTGTTTGGGGTTGTAAAAACGGAAAAACAGTAAAAAGCGCAAGGAAGCTCTCGTTTTTGAACTTCCATTTTGCGATCTTTTTCAGGTTCATCGCAGCAAACTTAAGCCTAACCCAGTTTGTCACTTGGTTTAGACCTCGGTACGGCGTATAACGCATGGCGTGTTTTTCTTTCGCATCGGCAAACACCCGCTCAATCGTTTGACTGCGCATGGCGTAGGTTTCTTTCCCCAGCGGGGAATGCCGAATGTCTTCTGCCTGCTCTATATAATGCTCCCAAATGTGGCGGCTTACAATCTTTTGTTTGTTTCGACTTTCCGTGCATTGGCTGATTTTATCGCACTTTGCACATTCGCACGGGTTGCTTTTGTATTCCCGATATCCGTCTCTGTTCGTGGTTGAATAGCTTAATATCTTGTTATTCGGGCAGATGATGCAATCGTAGTATTCGTCATAAACGTACTCATATTTTCTGAAGAAACCTTCCTTTGTCATCGGTCTTTTGTACGGCATGGACGGGATTCTGCCGTCATCTATAATTTTCTTGCAAATCCACGGTGTTTTATAGCCTGCATCAACGGTTACCACTTCAATTTCAGGAAATCTTTCGGTTACTTTATCGTAGAGTGCATCAAAGGAAACGCTGTCATTTACATTACCCGGAACTACCGTTACATCCAATACGAAATTATTCTTGTCGCACGCCGTCTGTGCTTCATACGCAAAGCATTGCTCATGGTCGCCCTTGTGGAACAGACCGCTTTCCGGGTCTGTTGCCGAAACGGTTTTCTCTACGGTTTCCTCCCTGTCTTCTTTTTCTTGTAACGGTTTCTTTCCGTGGTCATCCCTGTCTTCGTCGATTTCCTTATGAAGCTGTTCTTCGTAAGTCCTTACGGCTTTTGGTACATGAACTTTCATTTGCTTTTTGCGGTTGGCGTTGGCTTTGATGTGCGTGGAATCCACAAAAATGACCTCCGGCTTTACATATCCGCTGTCGATTCCCTCATTGAGTACAAGTGTGAATATTTGCTCGAACATGTCGCTGTCGAATCTGTGCAGGAAGTTGTAGCTGACCGTGGAGAAATGCGGGATACGCTCCGTCAAGCCGTACCCGATGAACCAGCGATAGGCAACGTTCACTTCGATTTCGGCTACAGTCTGTCTTAAGGAACGGATTCCGTAAAGGTGTTGCAGCATAACCATCTTCACCAGCACGACCGGGTCAACACTCGGTCTGCCGATTTTGCTGTATTTGCTCTCCACGATGGGATAGATTTTTGTCCAGTCGATGGCTCTGTCTATTTTTCTCAGCAAGTGAAACTTGGGTACCAATTCATTCAAGCTGACGATTTCGCCATCGTTTCGGTTGTTCCCCGTTCTCTTTTCTTCCAGCATTTTCATCACCGACTATATTATACCACATAATCGCAAAAAAGCCCAGCTTTCGCCGGACTTTTTCGACAGTCTGGCAAGCCTTTAAAAAGGCTTGAGCGAAACTTTTAAGGCAACACCGCACAAATCCGTGATGAACCTTTTATGATAACTTTACAGATTCAGAAAATCCTTGCGGTACTGTACGCCGAAGGCCTCCGCCAACTCCTGCATTTGCTCGTCCCGGATGGTGTTCAGACGGGGACGATTGCAGGTAAGCATATAGATCTGCGCCGCCTTTTCCACGGTTTCCACCAGACCGAACGCTTCGTCCATATCTCTGCCGGCACCGTACAGACCGTGCATTCCCCAGACCACCAGACGGAATTCCTTCATCTTCTCGGCGGTCGCTTCACCGATGGTGTTGTTGCCGCAGAGCATCCACGGCAGCACACCCACACCGTCCGGGAACACAACGATACACTCGGTGCACATCTCCCAAAGGGTATGGGTAAACGCCTTCTCCTCCAAGGGATGGACGAAATTCATCGCCAGCGTGTAGGTCGGGTGGCAGTGCATGACGACACGGTTCTGCGGATCCACAGACAGACGTGCCATATGGCTCATCAGATGCGCCGGCAGTTCGCTGGTGAACTTGCCGCCGTCACTGTAGCCCCACAACAGCTCCGCCGTGGTGCCGTCCTCGGCAATGCGGATGATGCCAAGGTTGCGCTCGGGATCCTTTTCCACATTGCGGAAATATTTGCCCGTGCCGGTCACGATAAAGATCTTGCCGATCAGGGGTTTCGCTTCAAAGCCGGTGGGGATGGTGCGGATGACGTGGGAAAGGTCGAGGTACTCCCCCACTGTCTGCGGGTCCAGCATATAGCTGATGTTGCCGCCGTTGCGCTCGTCCCAGCCGAGACGGTACATATTGGCGGTGATGTCTTTCATTTCTTCAACAAACGGTGCGGTAAAAATGTCCTTCATGCTCTTTTCTCCAATACATCGTGCTCATAGTTTTCGATCTCGCCGTACCAATCCTCCGACAGACCTTGACGGCGCAGATATTCTTCCCAAATGTCGCCCAGAGGCATCATCTTTTGCTGCTCCATGGTGTACATCAGCTTGCCGAATTCGGCATTGTCCTGCATGGCACGCAGGGCATCGTGGGGCTGCAAAAGGGCATACAGCAGCGCCTTTTCCATGGAGCGCTGTCCGGTGACCCATGCACCGATACGGTTGATGGACGCATCGAAATAGTCCAGACCGATCAGCACCTTGTTCACCGCATCATTGCGGACGATCTCGAGTGCGATCTGCTTGAGTTCATCCTCCAATAGCACCACATGGTCGGAATCCCAGCGCACGCCACGGGTGACGTGCAGGGCGATTTTGTCGTGGAACGCCAGCAGGGACGGGATCTTGTCGGAAACCACCTCGGTGGGGTGATAGTGCCCGTTGTCCAGCAGACAGCAAATACCTCTGGTGGCGGCATAATTTTGGTAGAATTCGTTGCTGCCGACGGTGTAGCTCTCCACGCCGATGCCGAACACCTTGCTCTCCACGGCATCCACTACGCCGGGCAGTTTCTCAGCGAAAATTTCATCAAGGCTTTGACGCAGACGAATACGGGGAGACAGTCTGTCGGCAGGCACATCCTTCAAGCCGTCGGGAATCCAAACGTTTACCAAGCTATGAGAACCCATTTCCTCGGCAAAATACTGCGCGATCCGCCGGCAGGCAATGCCGTGGCGCACCCAGAATGCACGAACCTCCGGGTCAGGCGAGGACAGAGTCAGTCCGTTTTTCACCATGGGGTGCCCGAAGAATGTGGGATTAAAGTCGATGCCGTCCAGCCCCAGACGCTTCGCAAACTCCACCCACGGCGCAAAATGACGAGGCTCGTAGGCGTCTCTGTCCAGTCTGCCCTTGTCGCCGCCGAGAAAGGCGTAGGATGCGTGCAGGTTCAGTCTCTTTTTGCCGGGCATCAGCGATATGGCCTTTTCGATATCCGCCATCAGCTCCTGCGGCGTGCGGGCACGGCCGGGATAGTTGCCCGTTGTCTGGATGCCGCCGGACAGCGCATCTGCGCCGTCAAAGCCCAGCACATCGTCCCCCTGCCAGCAGTGCAGAGAGATCGGAATATTTTGCAGTGTTTCCATCGCCTGCTGTACATCCACGCCGACAGCGGCGTACTTTTCGCAGGCAGATTCAAATCTTGTCATTTTTTGCCACACTCCCCATGTTATTTTTGGTCTTTTATTTTATCATTTTTATTTGTAATTATCAAGCGAAATTACAAAAAACTTGACTTCCCTGCGCAAAATTGGTAAAATATTTTTCATATTTTCAGGAAAGAGTGGTTGACATGGACTTCAAACCGATCATCGAGCAAAAAGACAAAGCGGCCAAATTTATGCTGCGGGAGATCACCTACATCTGTAAAAATCTCGGCAAGCGTGATCCCGGCTCCGAGGGCGAAAAAAAGGCTTGCGAGCACATGGCAAAGGTGCTCAAAGAAAAGTGCGGCTGTGAAAAAGTGAGCGTCGAATCCTTTACCGAGCATCCCGGCGCCTTTTACGGCTGGCTGTTCTTTACCCTGACCTTTGCGCTGGCTGCCATCGTTTTGTATTTCTTCTATCCCATTGTTTCCGTTATCCTTATCGCTGCCGGTCTGTTGCTGGCTTTGGCGGAATTCGGCGTTTACCTCAAGGCTGTGGATTGGATCTTTCCGAAAAAAACGGGACACAATGTCACCGCCGTCAAGAGCTGTACCGGCGAAGTCAAGCGCCGCATCTTCTTCAACGGTCATCCCGATGCCGCATGGGAATGGCCCGTCAACTACAAGCTTGGCGGTGTCGGCTTTGAAGCCCATGCCATCATCGGTTTTGCAGGCGCATTCTACTATCTTGTCTTAGCGATCCTTCAGGTCGCACAGCATGGCGCCCTTGCGGGTGCGGACGTCTCCTCTACCCTTGGCAAGCTCGGTCTTGGCGGTCTTATATTCGTGCCGTTTCTTGTGGGGCTGTACTTCATGGTCAACTATCGCCGTGTCGTAGACGGCGCCAATGATAACCTTTCCGGCTGCTATATGGGCATTGCTGTGCTCAAGGCCATGAAGGATGCGGGCATCGAACTGGAAAACACGGAGGTCGGCGTTCTGCTCACCGGCTCCGAGGAAGCCGGTCTGCGCGGCGCCAAAGCTTGGTGCAAGGCGCACAAGGGGGAATATCAGGATGTACCCACCTTCATCATTTCCTACGACACCATCCACGACCCCAAATACCTGATGACCAACTACCGTGACCTGAACGGCACCGTTAAGGCGGACAAGGACGTTTCCGATCTGTTTATGGAAGCCGCTTCGGAACTGGGCATTGCGTGCAAAAAGGGCATGGTTCCCCCCATGGGCGGCGCCACGGACAACGCCGCATTCACCCAGGCCGGATTCCGCTCCACGGGCATCACGGGTCTGAACCACAAGCTGGAGTCCTACTACCACACCCGCTACGACAGCTACGACAACATGAACCTCACGGGACTTTCGGACTGCTTCGCCATCTCGGTCAAGGCGTTGGAAATGTTCGACAACGGCGCAAAGCAGTAAACGGCGTTCGTCTGCACACAAAAATTCACGTTCTTCACGGAAAATTGTGGGATTTGTGCTTCGCACCGGGGAAC